>NZ_JADBRW010000193.1:0-3238 GCF_020247025.1 Microcystis sp. M109S1 | reverse complement strand
TCACAACTATAGGATTGAATCTTTTCAGAGGTTTGGGTTTTCTCTCAATAACAGAGGGACAGAGGTGGTTAGCTGAACGTTGGGAAAAACTGATAGTTTTATCGACGTAAGAAGCAGAAAAATTAGCTAAATTAACAGGATTTACTCTCAGACAATTTCAAGAGAGATAGGCTTTTAGTGGCTTGAGGACAAGCTTTATCAATTTATTCATAATAAATATTGGTAGAAAATTAAAGATTAATTATTGTGACTAACTCTTTTAGTTAGAGAAAGATAAACTTGAGAATCTTCAGTCAAATTTATTGACTCAAAATCCGCTGTACTTAATTTAAATGAATCAACCCTAGGTGGGAGGGGGATTTTTAGCTTCTCGATAGTTGATTTTCTGATGGCTGGAACAGTCGTTTTTCCCGCAAGATGATAAAAATCAAGTGTTCTTAAGTAAAAATACAAATAAGTTGTATCGACCCTTTCTTCTTGTGGAATAACCCCCATGACGTTGTTATCAAATAACATAGGTCGGGTTGATACTGCTCTGAAATTTTGGCGTATAGCTTCACCAATCTTTGCAAATACAATAGTACCCGTAGGAAATGGAGTGAATTTTAATGTGGACAAGTCCTCATTTTTTACCCAGTTAGGAGCATCAGAAATAAACTGTTCTCCACTTCGCGCTCTGTTAGATATATCTCCTACTTTCGCAAAGGGAAAATCCCCGCTTTCGCAGCCTTGCATTGATATCGGGAAACCAACACCGGACTTTATTTCGGCAATCTCTTCCAAAAGGACATCTCGAAAGGTTGTGGTTCTCATCCCAACATCTCCTTTAACGCGTGTAAAACCTGATCAATCGTATTTTCAAACATAAATCAAATATCCTTTCGGTTGACTAAAACTACCAATGCAATCATCGCTCATACCGTGACACCTTCCCGTCGTATGTTGTCAAGAAATGGGTTATCTCCGCTCTGGAACTTTGCCGCAGAGATAAAATGACGGGAAACAACCACATTATAATCAAGGCAAAGCCTAGCGATAAATTCACTCGTGCGATCGATTTCCTGATAGGGATCCACCACACCAGAAAGAATGACCAAAAGATCGATATCAGAATCTTCCCGTCCATCTTCCCGTGCTTGGGAACCGTAAAGGACGATTTTCTGTAATTGGTTTTGATAGAGCAGATGGAAATAATCTTTTATCTCCCGCAGAATAACCTCTAGCTGTAGATTTTTCATAACACCCCCTCCAGTGCGTAGGACTGAATCAGCACCTCTGCCGAAATATTGCAGATTTGATGCAGTTGCCGAATCATCTCCAGCGATAGGGGCTGTTGGCGGTTTAATACTTGATTTACCTGTTCCTGATCGCCGAGAATAGGTATCAGAACCTGAGCGTCTAATCCTCGGCTCTCTAGATAAAACCGAATCGCTTCGATAGGATCCGGTAGAGGGATGGGAAAATGTTCCTGTTCATAGGCATCAACCAGTGTGGCAAGCAAATCTAAGCGCGCTGCTTCTGGTGTCCCCGGAGGTACTTCCAGAAGCGACTCAATCTCCAGTAAAGCCGCCTCATACTCGGATTCGGTTTTGAGAGGATGTAGGTCTAACATAGTGAGTTTTAAATCCTGTTTGCGTCTATCTTGTCGTACTGTCGATGGGTGCCAATGAATCGAATGAACAGAATACCAATATCGTAACGAACATGGACAATTAAACGATAATCATTGCCTTTGATGTTAAAAACCACCCGGTTATCACTGACGATACTAGCGTTTCGATACGTTCGCTTAATATCGTTAGGATTCTGCCATTGAGCCTTTTTCGCTTCGGCCAGCCAAGCTTTGAGCGGTTGCTCCGCATCGGGATGAATCTCCCAAAACTCTTGGAGGGTGCGGCGGGAAATAATTCTCATCGGTATTCTGCCATCATCCTAACATCTCCTCTAATGCGTCCAAATCCTGACGAATATCAGCCTCTAAAGCCCTTAACTTCTGTAAAATCACCTTTGGAGGCTCATAGCTCACTTCCTCGTACTCTATCTCTTTATAGCGGTTAATTGATAGATCATAAGCATTGGCTTGAATCTCCTCGCGAGGCACAAAAAACGCCTTCGCTTTGCGGTTGGTGTCCTGAGCGGAGTCGCGATTATGCCAACAGCGCAGCAAATCCGGGATATCATTATCTGCGCTCGGTTGGCGTTTATCATCGAGAGAGAAACCATCCGCCACCATGTCATAAAACCAAACGAAGTCAGTCCCCTTTTCCCTTACCCCCAGCTTCGTAAAGATGAGAATCGCAGTAGATACCCCCGCGTAAGGCTTAAAAACCCCCGACGGCATCGATATCACCCCCTCTAGCTTATGTTCCTCTACCAAGATGGTGCGGATGTCCCTGTGGGCTTTCGACGAGCCAAATAGCACCCCATCCGGCACAATTACCGCGCCTTTTCCCCCCGTCTTCAGCAACCGCAAAAACAGGGCCATGAATAATAACTCGGTTTTAGTGGTGTCGATGATTTTCGATAAATCCTTGGCAATAGTAGATTTCTCCACCGAACCCTTAAACGGTGGATTAGCCAGAATCAAGGTAAAACTATCCTCTACCCCGGCGTGATCCTCCGATAGGGAATCCCGGGCCTCGATAATCGGCTGCTCGATACCGTGTAACATCAGGTTCATGCTGCCGATGCGTAACATCGTCGCATCGAAATCAAAACCGTGGAACATTTGGTTATTGAAATGCTCTAGGTTGCCGCGTTCATGAAGTAATCGTCCCCCCTCGCTGTCCTTTAACTCCCGCACATACTCGGCAGCCGCTACTAAAAAGCCTCCTGTCCCACAGGCCGGATCACAGATAACCTCCCTCGGTCCGGGTGCTAATAACTCCACCATCATCGAAAATTTGGGTCTGAAACCCCGTCGTAGAACGACGGCTTTACCGTTAAATATTAGCACATTTACCAAATATATGCTAGAATGTAAGACATGGAGAAAGCCTATTCTTACCGATGATTTTACCCCACACTCGAACAAGAGTCGCTATTGCGGCGCACTTTGGGCTGTGTAAGATTGGTTTACAACAAAGCTCTCCACGAACGAACACAAGCATGGTACGAAAGACAAGAAAGAGTAGGCTACGCTCAAACTTCTTCAATGCTAACCGATTGGAAAAAGCAAGAAGAATTAGACTTTCTCAATGAAGTAAGCTGTGTACCTTTGCAACAAGGGTTAAGACAT
>NZ_JADBRW010000192.1:0-11791 GCF_020247025.1 Microcystis sp. M109S1 | reverse complement strand
CTTTAAACGGACGTGGAGGAAAGCGTAAGACTTCTGTTAAAGAAGCAGCATCCCGTGAAGCGTCAACCCCATTCAGCGACCATTCTAAAAAGGTGGCGTGGTGAGGAATCGCCGTCCGTTTTACGGCGGCGAGGATGTCAAGGATTCTGCTACCAAAAAAGCCCAATTACGCAAACAACTAATTACCCAAAGACGAGCGCTTCCTAAGCATATTTGGCAAGAAAATAGTCAGCAACTTTGCAAAAATTTACAATCTTTACCTTTATTTCAGCACGCTAAAACCATTCTCGCTTACTTCAGTCATCGTCAAGAGCCGGATTTAAGTTCCTTATTTTGCCAGCACCATCGCTGGGGTTTTTCCCGTTGTGACGGAGATAGCCTGACTTGGCACTGTTGGACTGCCGACGATCCCCTAGAATTAAATCGTTATGGCATCTATGAACCAACAGCGATCGCTCCTCTCATTTTACCTGCCGAAGTGGACTTACTGTTAATTCCCGCCGTCGCTTGCGATCGCCAAGGTTATCGCTTAGGTTACGGGGGAGGTTATTTTGATCGTCTCCTACATTCCCCCGAATGGCAAGCTATCCCCTCGATCGGGATTGTCTTTGACTTTGCCTATCTCGATACCCTTCCCCTCGATATTTGGGACCAAAAATTACAAGGAATCTGTAGCGAGTCAAGAACCGAAATTTTTTAACAATTATTTCCCTATTCCCTTACACCCAATCCCCAGATATATTAAGTTTTATTGAATCCGATCGACGCTTAAGATAGCTTTGCTAGGATGAAGTTCACATCAGGAGATGTTTATAGTAATCACTGGAAAAAGTTAACAGGGAAGCAATGAAACACTTTCACGAACAATGGATTCAAGAATGGTGTCAAGAAAACGGCTGGACAGAGCTATTTCTCGAACGCTACAGTAATTATTGGGCATTCCCTCCCAATGCCGTGATGCCAGAACCAATTCCCACCAAAGTGTTACAAAAAATTAAGCGCCAAAAAGGTCTATCTCCTGCCGAAAAACTTTGGTTAGGAGTGGCGATCGGATTGACTGTAACAGCTTTAATTCTCTGTGTCATCCTCGCTTGTCCTATGCCTATAGTTCTCGCTTTCGCTTTTGATGCTGTCACCGCAGCGCGATTGGAAGTGGAATATTAAGCAGGCAAAAATTGAGCAGCAAAAACCCAAAAAGGGGGAGATTTTTCCGAAAGTCTTCCCCTTTACCGCTTTTTTCTGGACAGGGACGATCGATCTGTCTTGAATCAGTAATCGGTGATCAGTAGTCAGTAGGAGAATAGAATATTAAGTGAGCAGTATTCAATGGCAGTTTTCTGCTGTCTTTTCACTGATTACTGTTTACTGTTTACTGATCACTGAAAAGTCCCCATGTCCGAATCTCGTCGCTTACAGTTTACCCCCGATCTGGAAATTTGTCGTATTTTGAACGGAATGTGGCAAGTTTCAGGATCCCATGGTTCGATCGCACCCCAAAAAGCGATCCCTAGTATGTTTTCCTATCTAGATGCCGGTTTCACCACTTGGGATCTGGCCGATCATTACGGTCCAGCCGAAGATTTTATCGGTGAATTTCGTCGTCAATTAGTCGCCCAAAGGGGCATTGATGCTTTAAATAATCTGCAAGCTTTCACTAAATGGGTTCCCCGTCCGGGTAAAATGACTAAGGAAATAGTCGAAAAAAATATCGCTATTTCCCTACGTCGTATGGATGTGGATAGTCTCGATTTATTGCAGTTTCACTGGTGGGATTATCGCGATAAAAATTATCTAGATGCCTTATATTTTTTAGGAGAATTACAACAGGAAGGCAAAATTAAACACCTGGCCTTGACTAATTTCGACACGGAACATTTAAAAATTATTCTCAGCGCCGGGATTAAAATAGTCTCCAATCAAGTCCAGTTTTCCCTGATCGATCGTCGTCCTCTAGCTAAAATGGCGCAATTTTGCCAGGAACATAACATCTATCTACTCGCCTATGGTACTCTAGCAGGAGGCTTATTAGGGGCAAAATATCTCGGTCATCCTGAACCTAATGCCATGAGTCTCAATACCGCTAGTTTACGGAAATATAAAAACATGATCAATGCTTGGGGAAACTGGCAATTATTCCAAGAATTATTAACCGTTCTTAAAGCGATCGCTGATTCCTATCATGTCACCATTCCTAATGTGGCAGTGCGTTATGTTCTCGAACAAAAAGCCGTAGCTGGAGCAATTATTGGGGTACGTTTGGGTGTTGCTGAACATATCCAAGAAAATGCCCGTATTTTCGATTTTCAATTATCCCCCCAAGACTATCAAAAAATTGATCATGTCTTGCAAAAATCCCAGGATTTATTGCAGTTAATCGGTGATTGCGGTGATGAGTACCGTCGTTAACGAAGGCGGTCGGCGGTCGGCAGGGGCAGGAGTCCGTTTTTGTAACGGGGATTTATGCCCCGCTCCCAAAACTTTTCGCCTTAAGGTGAGGTTTTAGTCCCGATTTTTTCGATAAGTAGGTAGGTGTTAAAAATTGTCAGCTTCCCCCCCTTATCAAGGACTGATAACTGATAACTGATCAGTGATCACTGATAACTGATAACTGATAACTGATAACTGATAACTGATAACTGATAACTGATAACTGATAACTGAAAAGAGGCTAATGATGAGATTTGAACAACCAATCCCCGATGATCCCGCTAATCAATGGCGCTATCAATTAGATCAATTCGTGCAGGAAAATCAACAGGAATTAGCCGGTTTAATGTGGGGTTTACTCTCGGAATGGGGAGAAGATGCCCAAGAAACCCTGGGCATCGATCTTAAACCCCAGCCCCATTTTGTCTGTTGTTCTAAGGAAGCTCTAGAGAAATTAAATCGCCAGGTTAATCGCAAAATTCAAGAGATGCTTGGGATTATTTATCGCTATAATCCCAGGGAAGAAGTGGCTATAGTCGCTATCGGTGATGGTCAGGTAAAATTGATTTATTTTCAACCCGATCTTTCCCCTCCTGAATGTTTTGATAGCCTCGAAGTGGCTCTCGATACCCTCATTCAACAGTTAGAGTCCAAAATGCTGGCGGAAATCCAATCTTTCCCAATTTGATGCCGATTGCCAACGCAAAAAGTTGGCAGGTTGTCCCACCGATAAACCCGCTAATCCGATCGCTTTTCTGGGGGATTCTGTCCCTAGAAGAATTGCTGTTTCTAAATCACATATTCCCCAGTTAACTAAATTGGCTACTCCTTGTAATAAGGGTAAAGTTGTTCCCGCTAAAGTACCGTCAAAAAGTCTTGCTGTTCCCTGTTTAACTTCAATTTCTCTCTCGTCCCAAGGATAGACACCATCCCCTAAACCGATCGGTGCTAAAGCATCACTAACTAAGAAAATTCCTCGATGATAATTACTGGCTTTTAGTAATAATTCTATCATGGTTGCATGGATGTGTTGACCATCGGCAATTAACCCACAATACACATCGCGATTGATAATTGCTTCCCCTAATAACCCCGGTTGACGATGGTGTAAAGGAGGCATGGCATTAAAGGCATGAGTAACCATTTTTGCCCCCTGTAAAAAGGCTTTTTTGGCTATTTCTTGACTCGCTTGCGAATGTCCTAAACTGACGGTAATCCCTCGATCGCTTAGGTATTTAATCACCGTACCGCTACTATCTAATTCTGGGGCTAGGGTGATAATTTTTACGATCGATAAGTAGTCCCCAAAGATTTTATCTACTGTTTCTATACTTGGGTTTAAAAGATATTGGGCCGGATGCGCCCCCCTTTTTTCATAGTTTAAAAATGGACCCTCTAAATGTACTCCTAAAACCTGCGCGCTCGCTCGATTTTCCTGTTTCTGTTTCTCGATATATTTGGCAATTACTGAGAGGGATTTTTGAAATTTCTCCACAGACGTGGTGACTAGGGTGGGAAGATAACCATCAATTCCTTGATTCCCCAGATAATCGCTAATCTTATCTAATTTTTCTAGATCTGTTATTTCTAAGTCAGGAAATGCTAATCCTAATCCTCCGTTGATCTGTAAATCTACTCCTCCTAACGATAGCCAATCCCCTTCCATATCGATAATCTTTTCCCCTCTTATCCTTCCCCCCATCTCCCTTATCCTCTCAATCTTTCCCGCAGCATTTATCTCTATTTGTTGTCGATCCTGATGGGCGGGAATTCTAGCGTTAATTAGGGTTATCATAGAAGCAGAAAACTAATTTTTTTTGATTATAATCTCAAAAAAAAACTTTTTTTTTGATCATGCTTGACAAGTGTGCATTTTTTTGAGATACTTTTTTATATAATGGGAATCTTTGCGTTTAAATGTATACGCTTACATCCGATTGTATAAAAATCATCATAAAAAAATGATACCATAACCTGACCGCTCCTTGTCCAGAGATTGCAAAAATACTTTACAAAACAATCACATCCCCTTTCTGCCGCAGTTCCGGCGTTCCCCAAAACCAGTGACTGTCAGAGGGAAAGCTTTGTCCTATAATAAAATTAAGACCTTATAAAAACTCCTTTTTTAGCAATAAAAGAGTAGCAATGTCAGTATAGTCAGCGATTAGAGAGGGGTGTGTGTTGTTTAGAAAAATAGGGAAACAGACTCAAGAACCGCGTCGTATTATTATCGGAGATGTGCATGGCAGTTTTCAGACACTTTTGCGACTATTAAACCGAGTTGCTCCTGATAGTGAGGATGAGGTTTATTTTCTGGGAGATTTAATCGATCGAGGACAGCAGAGCTTGGAAGTGGTGGATTTTGTCATCAAAAATAACTACCAATGTCTTCTAGGAAATCATGAATATATGCTCTTAAAAGCTCTGACGGGAAAAGAAGTTCCTGAAAGATGGTTCAACGGCTGGATCGAGAGTGGTGGGGCGGCGACACTACTAAGTTATAATAACAATATACCCGCCGAGCATATCAATTGGTTCCAATCCCTACCCGCTTATTTAGACCTAGGAGATATTTGGTTAGTTCATGCGGGAGTACACCCAGAATATCCCCTTGAACAGCAAACAAACGAGCAGTTTTGTTGGATTAGAAATGAATTTCATACCATGACCCAACCCTATTTCAAGGATAAACTAATTATCACAGGTCATACTTTAACCTTTACCTTTCCCGATGTCAAACCGGGACAACTAGCTCGCGGCAGCGGTTGGCTAGACATTGAAACTGGGGTTTATCATCCTCAAAGTGGTTGGTTAACTGCTTTAGATTGGACAAATCAATTAGTTTATCAAGTGCAGTCTCAAAATAAAAATTGTCGCACGCTCCCTTTAGAAAAAGCCGTGGTTAATCTAGACATTGACAAGATTTCTCGCTACTCTTCCCAGCAAAGCTTATCTAAATCGCTGAATATTTAATGGTGATCGGAAAAGAGAAGCGATAAAATCGGAAGGATCGGTTAAAATAGTTGATAATCTGATTAATACTCTTTGCTAATGACCCTTGCACTCTTATACCAAGCCTTCATCCAAACAATTCAACATCCTGACCCTGAGATAAATCTAGCTCGGGCAGCCCTACAAATAGCCAATTTTGAATATCCGCGCCTCAATATTGATCACTATTTAAATAGAATAAATTTAATGGCTGAGGAGGTAAAAAAACGTTTACCCGATAGATTATATCCTTTAAAAATAGTCAAGATTATCAATCAATATTTGTTTGAAGATTTACAATTTACTGGTAATACCCAAGAATACTATGACCCCCGCAATAGCTACTTAAATGACGTAATTGATCGCCGCACAGGTATTCCGCTCACTCTCTCGATCATCTATTTAGAGATTGCCAAACAGATCGATTTTCCCATGGTAGGAATTGGTATGCCGGGTCATTTTATTATCCGTCCCGATTTCGAGGAAGTGGAAATTTTTGTCGATCCCTTTCACGGTGGTGAAATCTTATTTAAACAGGACTGTCAAGAAAGATTAAGTCAAGTTTATCAACAGCCAGTTAAATTAGAAGAACATTTTCTCAATATTGCTACCAATCAGCAAATTTTATTACGTTTGTTGACTAATTTAAAATATATTTACCTGAATCGTCAACAATGGTCTCAGACAATTCGGACAATAGAGCTGCTACTTTTGCTCATTCCTAATCATCCCCTAGAGCTGCGCGATCGAGGTTTAGTTTACTATCAAATTGGACAATTCAGCCGAGCGCAACAGGATTTAGGCTTCTATCTCGCTCTCCTACCCAACGCTCAAGATGCGGAATCCATTCGGCAATTATTGCAAAAAATTAACTCTTAAGTCGACTGATTACTGATTACTGTTCACTGAAAAATCCCCCAACCCTTTACTGATAAATGATAACTAAGATGACTATTAGTCCTTCTGTCACCACGAAAAAACTCAAAATTGGTCAACTGCGAAAAGTCCATCATATCGCTTTCAACGTCAAAGATATGGAGGCTTCTCGTCATTTTTATGGGGAAATTTTAGGCTTAGAGGAATTAGTGGGGGAAAAAATTCCCAGTACCTTAAAAGAATTAGTTGCCCAGGGAAAAGTGGCCAATTTTATCACCCCCGATGGTACAGTAATTGACCTATTTTGGGAACCAGATTTAAACCCCCCCGACGACAATGCCGAAATCGCTTTTACCCGTGCCAACCATTTAGCCTTCGATATTGCTCCCGAATGCTTCGATTTTGCCCTAGAAGTGCTACAAAGTCAGGGAATTACTATTGCTAGTGGACCCGTGACCCGTCCGACTGGGAGGGGGGTTTACTTCTACGATCCCGATGGCTTTATCGTCGAAATTCGCTGTGATCCCGCATCTTAACGACTCAGAGGACGAAAACTGCGACTAAAAACCAGAAAAGTTAGGATAATCGCTAATGTAATCGCCGTTATCGCAATTAGAGGCAGAGAGACCTGTTTAACAGCGATCGCCAAGAAAGCCCAGATAAACACCCCGATAAAAGCCCGATCTTTTCGGTTTAAACCGACTAAAATCGCGATCATTGCCCCGATAACCATGATTATCATCGTCCAGATACTAGGAGCAATTCCCCAACCGTTCCAGTTGGTCCAATCTAGCACCGAAGCGACGTTGACAATCGTGGCTACGGTAATCCAAGCGAAATAGATACTAATAGGAGCATTAACTAATAAACGCTGTTTACGATTGACAATAAAGCGATTAATTTCTAAGCGGAGATAAAGCCGGATGAGAGGAATTAAAATGCCTAGCATTGCCAGTAAAGACAGGATAAAAAAACGGGATTGAAAGAGAATTACCCAGAGAATCTGACAAGCACTAGCGATGGCTAATTCGTAGCCTAACCGACGCAAACGCGGTTCAGTTTTATTGAAAGCCAAAGCTTGGTAAATTCCCAGACTAATTAAACCCAGATAGATTAATCCCCAGATAGCAAAAGCATAATTAGCGGGAATAATTAAGACATCTTGAAAAACTGTATTCGAGATAGCCCCGATATTTTCGCCGTTGAGAGGGAAAATATTAGCGAAAATATTGGTGATAAAAGCCCCTAGAATAGCAAATAAATTTAGTTCTTGTCGGAGACGATCTCGATCAAAATTCATAGGTCAATCAAAGATGGAAAACATCATTTCGCCCTGAGCGGCCAATTGCCCATCGACTCTTGCTTCCCCTTGCATTTTAGCAATTTTATTCATCTTGAAGGATAATAATTCCACCGTCATGATTAATTGATCCCCTGGCACCACAGGACGACGAAAACGGGTTTTATCAATGCCAGCGAAGGCAAAAAATTTTCCTTTCATCCTGGGTAATTGGGTCAAAATCACTCCCCCCACTTGGGCCATGGATTCAACAATTAACACCCCCGGCATCAAGGGACGATTGGGAATATGACCGGGAAAAAAAGGCTCGTTGATCGTGACATTTTTTAGGCCAACGGCCTTTTGACCGGGTACATAGTCAATAATACGATCAACTAGGGCAAAGGGATAACGATGGGGCAGTAGTTGGCGAATTTCCTCGACGGTAAAGGTAGTTTTTATGACTGGTTCCAACTCGGTTAAGGCTTCGGTAACGATGGTCATGCAAGTCAAAAATTACAAGTGAGATCAGACATTATCTCATAATCAGTTATCAGTTATCAGTTATCAGTTATCAGTGATCACTGATCAAATGAACGTAGGTTGGGTTGAAGCATGAAACCCAACGCCCGCTCATGTTACGCTACCGCTAACCCATCCTACAAATAATTGTGCCTCCCTACTTAGGGTCTGCTGAAAAAGTTTATTGGTGGGGTTAGGAGTCGGTCGTCAGGAGTCGGTCGTCAGGAGTCGGGAGGGGAAGTCAGAATAACAGAATGACCTCGCACGTCTGGAAGCGGAACCCTTCGAGATCGAAGATCGAAAGTGCAAGGGTTTTGAGTCCCTCGGATCGATTTCTCAACGTTTGTTTCTGGCACTTTTTTGGCTAAAAAAGTGCCAGAACCGTTTTCTAGTAAGGCTTTCAGTAATTTTCAGCAAGCCCTACTTAGCTTAACCAATTAGGTTTTAGATTCGATCCTTGTTATCAGGTTACTGTTTACTGTTCACTGGAAATGGCTGACAGCCTTTTTAGTTGGGCATTTCAGTTAAACGAGCATTTTGATAATAATGGCTGAGAATGCGGTCATAAGTCACCCCTTGGTCAGCGAGGGAAAAAGCGCCCCATTGACTTAAACCGATCCCATGACCGAAACCGCGACCATTAATGGCAAAAGTACCGTTATCAGCTGAAATCGTGAATAGGGTACTACGCAGCTCGAGTATTCGCCGTAATTGGGTATCAGAGATTAATTTAGAGCCTTGATCGCCTACTACACGCATTCTAATCACTCGTCCGTGGGGAGTGGTCCTTTCGGGAGATAGCGATCGCACGCGACCAACACCACCGATTAAACGGCCTAATTCCCTGGCACTAAAGTTTTTTGACCATTGAAATACCGGTGCGACTTGATCGTAATCGATGACACCGCGCAGGTAGGGTAAGGGGGAATTCCAAACATCCTCGACATTTTCCGTATGGCCCCCAGAGGAGGAGTGAAACACCGCTAGAATCGGTTTGCCGTTGAAACTCATAATTTGTCCGGCGGTGGCATTAACCGCCTCCTGGGTGCTAGTAAACTCGCTTTCTAGACCCTTATAAACTTGGGTGCGGGTGGTAGTATCGAGATCGTAGATGCGATTGCCGGAAGTATTCATTTGGTAGAGAGCATAGGTGCGCGCCGCCACGGATTGGGCTTTTAAGGCCTCTTGCGGCCAGGAGGGAATCGCTTCCGCACCGACGACACTATAGAGATATTCCTCTAAATCGACTAAATTTAGGGCTGTCACCCCAGAACCTTGCCGAATGATCCTTGTCCGTCCTCGATACCAGCGATCATTAATCCAGACGTAACCATCATTCCCCGGTTCGATGATCAATTGACTGGCCTGCCAATCGGCCAAACCCACCGCTTTTCCTCTGGGATTAGCATTGAGGGCATTCATGGCGGTCAATTCTCCTAAGACTCTGCCGGCCCCATCTTTCACCACAGCATCGGTGGAACTGCCCACGGAGACGGCACTAACACCTTTACTGATGGCAATGCGTAATTCGACAGCAGCCTGGACTGGGGCGATAATCAAAGCCCAAAAAACTAGGACGAGCCAGCTATGGGCAGGCAGGCGCTGCAGGTAACTACCCAGCAGCCTTGCTGTGTGTTTATTGGTCATGGGGATCGAACTCCTCACACAATCGATCGATAATCAATTTTACCCAGACTGGGACTTTTTTGCTACTCCAGTTCGGAAAAATTTTTCCCCTGTCACTTTTTCCCGATTGTCTGAAAATTTTTCTGTCCTCTGACCCCTGCTAAACTGGAATCGAGCCTCCTGAATCGGCAAATGACCGTGTTTTATCCCATTAATCGGGATTTATTCTAGTTAGTTAGTCTAGAGTTTTTCTCGATCAAATTGCCCAAGTTGAGTTTGAGAAAAACAGCAATCTCTGGCAGCTAATTAGTCGGGCAAAATTAATTTTCTAGGTTCGAGTGGACAATCGCCAATTCTTGCCGCCAAACTAGCAGGGATTTCTCCCAAGCTAGTTCCCATTTTTGCGCTAAAAAAGGTCGAGTATTTTTGCCCAAATTATAGGCGATGACAATCTCTTCCCAGAGAGAGGCTAAGGAAAGTGGGGAAGAAAATAAAGCTCCGAATAATCCCCCTAAAAGTAGGACAATAGTTAGAGGGCGACGAGTTTGACTTAATTCAAAAGCTTTCAGTTGCAATTCTCCCATCGCATCGACACCAAAACCCGTTACTATATGCCAGATATCGTGAGTTTGCCGTAGGCGAAGCAGCAGATAATCTGTGTCGGAATTGACCTGAATAAACCGATAAAAATTAGGATCAAAATTGAGACCAATTAGGTGAGTAGCATAATGATAACTCAGGGAATCTTCTGAGAGTTTTAGCAGGGTTTCTAAACAGAGACTAGCGGCCAGATATCTTTGGACAATTATTTGGGCGGTAGCTCGATCGCTTTTTTTATAATTTTATATTTTATAACCCCCTATTATTCGAGTTCTTGAGGTTCAATAACTAACTTAATTCCTTCAATAATTGCTTTAATTTTTTCTTGAGAAAGTCTTCCGATAGACTCCGTTAAAAGACGCTTATCAACCGTGAAAACCTGTGAAACATTAACAACACTGGATTCAGGTAAATTCCCTTCACCCTCATTCAATAAAACATTACCAATAGCTTTTGCTCGTCTCAAATTGGTTGTTAATGCACACACAATAACCGTCCCAATTTGTGACTGATTCAGAGCATCATTTTGCACCACAACACAAGGACGAAGATAAGCAGGTTCAGAACCTTGTGGTTCTCCTAAATCAATCCAATAAATCTCTCCTTGAAAAATCGTCATATTTATTCAGATAAGTGACGTTGATGATGTCGTATTTTTTTTAACATTAGAGTTTCTGATTCGTCTAAACCATCACTATAAGCTTCATTCCAACTATCCATTAATGCTTGTTTAGTTGTTTTTTGATTATTCAATCCTAATTGTTGATGTAACTGCTCCAATAACCATTGTTTATCTTCCACAGAAAAATTTCGTAACTTTTGTTCAAGTTCAATAATTTGAGGTGATAGCATAAAATCTGCATCCATTTAACATCGAGCTATATCATAATTCTAACAACAAAAAAGCACCCCCTCGCGGGAGTGCCTTTTCGTTCAGACTAGGAATTAACCATTGATAGAAGGAGCAATCAGAGCCACAGGAGCCTGTTGGCCACTAGCTAAGTCTAAGGGGAAGTTATGTGCATTACGCTCGTGCATTACTTCCATACCGATACCAGCGCGGTTCAACACATCGGCCCAAGTACCAATTACACGACCTTGAGAATCGAGAATCGACTGGTTGAAGTTGAAACCGTTGAGGTTAAACGCCATGGTGCTAACACCCATTGCCGTAAACCAGATACCGATTACCGGCCATGCACCCAAGAAGAAGTGCAGAGAACGGCTGTTATTGAAAGAAGCGTATTGGAAGATTAAACGTCCGAAGTAACCGTGAGCGGCAACGATGTTGTAGGTTTCTTCTTCTTGACCGAATTTGTAACCGTAGTTCTGAGATTCGATTTCAGTGGTTTCACGCACTAAAGAAGAAGTTACTAGAGAACCGTGCATCGCGGAGAACAAGGAACCGCCGAACACACCAGCAACACCTAACATATGGAAGGGGTGCATCAGGATGTTATGTTCTGCTTG
>NZ_JADBRW010000191.1:0-3859 GCF_020247025.1 Microcystis sp. M109S1 | reverse complement strand
TATTAGAATAGGACAGTTCATTCGGAATAAGTGCATTAGACTCTGGATGGATTCTCACAGAGAAGATAAGGTAAATTATGCTTCTTTTTGCAAATTTGTAACAACGTTGAGTAATGATTCAGACACTCCGTTTGTAGGTAATCTTAACTCTATGGCTCGTCAAGCTAGTGCCGAAAGAGCTTGGTTTGCTATATCTCGTTTCTATGACAATTGTAAGAAAGGTTTAGCTCAAAAAGGCTACCCTAAATTCAAGAAGTTCTCAAGGTCTGTGGAGTACAAAACTTCTGGCTGGAAACTGTCAGAAGATAAAAAGTCTATCCACATAACAGATAAAACTGGAATTGGTAAGTTAAAGCTAGTTGGCTCTTATAATCGTGAAATTCTAGATAAGCCCCTAATCAAAAGAGTTAGGCTTATTAAAAGGGCTGACGGATTCTATTGTCAATTTGTCTTAGACCTTGAACGAGTAGAACTGCTTAATTCTACAGGAAAGGAAGTAGGGATTGATTTAGGTTTAAACCATTTCTTGACCGACTCTAATGGGGATAAAATTGATAACCCTCGTTTCCTCCGTAAAGCCGAAAAACGACTGAAAAAGGCACAGCGTAAACTCTCCAAAAAGAAAAAGGGAAGCCAAAAAAGGTTAAAGCAGAAATCTAAAGTAGCCCGCCTTCATTTAAAAGTTTCTAGACAACGTAAAGATTTTGCCGTTAAGACAGCAAAAGCGTTAATCCAATCTAACGATTTGGTAGTCTATGAGGATTTGAAGGTTTCTAATATGGTGAAAAACAGAAAACTTGCGAAATCAATTTCTGATGCAAGTTGGTCAATGTTCACCGATTGGTTA
This sequence comes from Microcystis sp. M109S1, assembly GCF_020247025.1. NCBI lineage: Bacteria > Bacillati > Cyanobacteriota > Cyanophyceae > Chroococcales > Microcystaceae > Microcystis > Microcystis sp. M109S1. The sequence continues at coordinate 3,012 of NZ_JADBRW010000191.1, read as the reverse complement.
GACTACTTTGGAAAAATACACGGGAAGTTTGTGGTAGCGGTAAATCCACAATATACAAGTCAGCAATGTTCTGATTGTGGCAATATTGTCAAGAAAACATTATCTGTAAGGACACATATTTGTTCTTGTGGTTGTGTCTTGGATAGAGACGAAAACGCCGCTATAAACATCCTTCGCAGAGCAAATACTGTCGGGCGGACAGAAATTCAAGCCCTCGGACAGACTACCCACTGTCTATTAGGTGAAAGCTTAATAGATAAGGTAACTGGATGAACAGGGAATCCCTCGCTTTTAGCGATGGGAGCGTCAAGCCTGATCTTGATGCAAATCAAGAGTCTATCGGGGAAGCGCCGATAGAGAATGCCGAACACTCGATTAGTAAGCAGATGAAGCAGGAAGGGAATCGCACCCCCACTCAGCCCGAGAATGGCTCGCAATCCCTTATTTTTCTTTCCGCCCCACCTCAGCCGTGCGGGGATAGCCACGGCAAAAACAAACCAAAAGCCTTATCTGATAAGGTATCCAAGCGAAAGCCTAAAAAATCACGGGACGCAATCCCCGAAAATCCCGACCAGCTTACGATCTGGGATTTACTAGACTGATTTTTTAGACCGAGCAGAACCTTGAAAACTGAATTTTAGCGAATGGGGCGCAATCCTTACCTGAAACCCTTTTACATCAAGGGCTAAAGGAAGATGGGAAGCAATTAAGCTTAAGCCTTACTAAGGATTGAAACCATGAGATATTTCGCCATTAGTCGGGCCTGAATCGAAGCAATTAATCTTAAACCCTATTAGGGATTGAAACACTATCAACTCCCAAGATTTTATCTCTGGATTAATGTTCCAATTAATCTTAAGCCCTATTAGGGATTGAAACAATGACCAATACTTTCGCAGGGGAAATTAACGGGTTCCAATTAATCTTAAGCCCTATTAGGGATTGAAACCTGTGTCACTTGGTTCATAGATGAAAGTTTTAGCGTTCCAATTAATCTTAAGCCCTATTAGGGATTGAAACCTGTTTCAGTTGCCCCAGAGATTTTTAAAAAATTGTTCCAATTAATCTTAAGCCCTATTAGGGATTGAAACATCAGCAAAAAAAATATAGGAGTAGAAAAATGTAGTTCCGATTAATCTTAAGCCCTATTAGGGATTGAAACAGGAATTCCGGCCCCATGAACTTGCCAGATTACAGGTTCCAATTAATCTTAAGCCCTATTAGGGATTGAAACCGGTACACAGAACAAAAACAGGAACCCCAAAAAACAGTTCCAATTAATCTTAAGCCCTATTAGGGATTGAAACAATTCTTTTGAATTAGTACAGGTTGCCCAATTGAGGTTCCAATTAATCTTAAGCCCTATTAGGGATTGAAACTGTATAGAGGTGAGAAAAGGAGCAATTCGGCTGGTTCCAATTAATCTTAAGCCCTATTAGGGATTGAAACATAAGCCTTGCTCCTATTAAGTTCTATGCTTTTATTGTTCCAATTAATCTTAAGCCCTATTAGGGATTGAAACTGATGATTCCTTCGGCTCGAATTTGGAATCGGCAGTTCCAATTAATCTTAAGCCCTATTAGGGATTGAAACGAGGCGCAATTAATTGAGGCAGAAAAAGACAAGAGTTCCAATTAATCTTAAGTCCTATTAGGGATTGAAACTGCCAACACTGAGAGCATTTCTTTTTGATCGCTGGTTCCAATTAATCTTAAGCCCTATTAGGGATTGAAACTTTTAATGTCAAATTGGGCGATAAAATTTACAAAGTTCCAATTAATCTTAAGTCCTATTAGGGATTGAAACATATAAAAAAAACGGCGGAGGAAACCGCCTAATGAACCAGGTTCCAATTAATCTTAAGCCCTATTAGGGATTGAAACACGAAAAAGGTCTTAGGGGAGAAGTTAAGACGACGTTCCAATTAATCTTAAGCCCTATTAGGGATTGAAACTGAATCCTTTAAGCATAATATCTCTAGAGTAAGTGTTCCAATTAATCTTAAGCCCTATTAGGGATTGAAACTTAGAGGCTTCTAAGTCAGCTTGCCAGTAATCCCGTTCCAATTAATCTTAAGCCCTATTAGGGATTGAAACATTATGCGGCCCTGGCAGATTTAAATCGCCTAAAGTTCCAATTAATCTTAAGCCCTATTAGGGATTGAAACGATCAGACTTTGTCCGATACGAATCCACAAACAGGGTTCCAATTAATCTTAAGCCCTATTAGGGATTGAAACAAGGAGTATAAAGATTTAGTTGGGGCTTTTTCTACTGTTCCAATTAATCTTAAGCCCTATTAGGGATTGAAACCGCAAAATAGCTCGACGGCTTCGGAGATTCATTCTGGTTCCAATTAATCTTAAGCCCTATTAGGGATTGAAACTTCTGTTAGCGCGGAAATAGGAAGATGCCAAGAAGTTCCAATTAATCTTAAGCCCTATTAGGGATTGAAACGCTTTCGCATCCCTTTATGGACTAATGACGCTCCCCCAGTTCCAATTAATCTTAAGCCCTATTAGGGATTGAAACTGATCTTTGGGCGGGCAGATTAAGCTTGTAGCCAGGTTCCAATTAATCTTAAGCCCTATTAGGGATTGAAACGCGCAATGTGCAATCGATCGAATCCTCTGGATCGGTTCCAATTAATCTTAAGCCCTATTAGGGATTGAAACTTTCGTTGTTATTCATAAAATCAAGCGTATTCAAGTTCCAATTAATCTTAAGCCCTATTAGGGATTGAAACCAAAGGGTAATAGTCGAAGCATTCAACTTAAACGTTCCAATTAATCTTAAGCCCTATTAGGGATTGAAACTTCCGTCTAACCCAAAGTGCCAGCGATTGGAGTGATTGGGGGGAAAATTCAGGGACTTTTTCCCTGAAAATTAGGTAATTGACCAGATGAAAATCGCTAAAACCCTACACCCCACACCCCACACCCTACCCCCACGAAAAACTTTTTGCCGCAAATCCTACTTATGAGGACAGGCACTCATGCAAGAGGCACTGATG
>NZ_JADBRW010000190.1:0-10549 GCF_020247025.1 Microcystis sp. M109S1 | reverse complement strand
TATTACTAATAATACTATCCATAAAGGGTGTCTTTTTCCTTTATCTTTCCGAAAGTCCTTGACTTGTTTCAGTTTTTCTATTAAGCTCAACATATATTTAAAAAGTTGGCGGTCACTTTTCATTTTACAAAGACAGTGATCGCTTTTACTTTTGATATTCTGATGGGAGAATGAAACAGCCCTACCCCGTTGGGGGCGTGGCGCCGCCCCCAAACCCCGGAGCGCATTAGTTTTTCGGTGGGATGCTTACACGCAGCCGAGGCACGCATCTGTAATCATTTAAGAGTCACTCCACTTGTAGGAGTGCCTTTCCTGATATGTAGCCTATACTCAACGGATTTAGTATGATTGACGAATTTGCATTATTTCAGCTTCTATTTTCAAGGCAGGGGGCAGGAGGCCGTTTTTGTGACGCGGATTTATGCCCCGCTCCAAAAACTTTTCGCCTTAAGGCGAGGTTTTAGACCCGATTTTTCGATAACTACTATAATTGAATCTATTGGCTCGGTCTGCCCCCATCGCTGCTGAAGACCGCCGAACGGTACAAATAATTTGACCAGACTAGATATGATCATTTCCGGTGACTAAAAAAACCTCTTGCCTAAAAAGGCACAAATATTATATAATGTTTGATCGTGGCCAAAATCGGTGTTAGGTGGTGCTGAAGGCACTGCCGAGCAGAACCGCCTTGGTCGCTCGGTCTTCGCCGGGATACTGAAGATAAACCCTTTAAGTCCCCAAGAAACAAAGACCAGCAACAATCTAGGCAGAACCAGCAACCCTGTCTAGTCTTACTTACGAATTTAACGGGATGCCAGCTTAAATAACTCGAAAAAAGTCATTCAAGTTGGGCAGGCTGATAAAGTGGGAAAAATCTTTCCCGCTCCTATAGCCACGGCCACGTTATTTTTGATTGTCGTCTAGTAAAGATAAAGAGAACAATCCGTGTCTATCGGTATCCTCGGTACAAAACTGGGCATGACCCAAATCTTCGACAACAAAACGGGAGTCGCCATTCCCGTCACCGTCGTTCAAGCCGGTCCGTGTCCCGTCACCCAAGTCAAAACTAAAAAAACCGACGGTTATGAATCCATCCAAGTGGGATACAAAACCGTCAAAGAAAAAGCCCTCAACAAACCGCTGCTCGGTCATTTAGCCAAAGCCGGTGTCTCCCCCCTGCGGCATTTAATCGAATACCGCCTCGAGGACGCATCCGCTTACACTTTAGGCCAAGAAATTACCGCCGCTATCTTCCAAGAAGGCGATTTGGTCGATGTGGCTGGAACCACCATCGGACGGGGTTTCTCCGGCTATCAAAAACGCCATAACTTCAAGCGCGGTAACATGACCCACGGTTCCAAAAACCACCGTCTCCCCGGTTCCACCGGTGCCGGTACTACCCCCGGTCGCGTCTTCCCGGGTAAGAGAATGGCTGGACAATACGGAGCAACCCAAGTTACCATCCGCAAATTGTCCGTGGTCAGAATCGATAGCGAACGCAACCTGATCCTGATCAAAGGAGCCGTCCCGGGCAAACCAGGAACCCTGTTAAACATCACCCCCGCCAAGAAATTTGGTAAATAGGGCAAGGAAAGATTAAAGCCATGGTTAACTACACAGTCAAAAATTGGCAAGGGGAAGAAGCAGGAACAGGCACCCTGGAACTGAAAACCGCTAAACCCGAAACCGCCAAACACCTAATTCACCGCGTCGTCGTCAGCCATCTAGCGGCGGCCCGCCAAGGTAACGCCTCCAGCAAAACCCGCTCGGAAGTGCGCGGCGGTGGTCGCAAACCCTGGCGGCAAAAAGGCACCGGCCGGGCCCGGGCCGGTTCGATCCGTTCTCCCCTCTGGCGTGGTGGCGGTGTCATCTTCGGACCGAAACCCAGAGATTTTGAAGTTAAGGTCAATCGCAAAGAGAAAAGATTAGCCCTGAGAACCGCTTTGATCGGCCAAGCTGATAACTTTATCGTGGTTGAAAGCTTCGCTGAACAATTCTCCCAACCCAAAACCAAAGAACTGACCGCTGCCTTAAGTCGCTGGGGAGCCAGTCCAGAGGAAAAAATTCTGCTGATTCTGACGGAAATTCCCGAAAATGTCTATTTATCGGGACGTAATATCTGCAATCTCAAAATTATTCGCGCCGATAGTCTCAACGTCTATGATGTCCTCCTAGCCGATCGAGTTATCGCCACCGCCGCAGCCCTAGCTAAAATTGAGGAGGTCTATGGTGCTTAAAATTGAAGCCAGACAACTCGCCGATCTGATCCTAAAGCCGATCGTGACCGAGAAAGCCACCCTACTCCTAGAACAAAATAAATACGTCTTCGATGTCGCCTTGAAAGCGACCAAGCCGGAAATTCAAGCGGCGATCGAACTGCTGTTTGACGTGAAAGTAACGAAAGTGAACACCAGCCGCCCCTCTCGTCAGAAAAAACGCGTCGGCCGTTTCCTCGGTTACAAACCCCAATACAAACGCGCGATCGTGACCCTAGCAGCAGGCGACTCGATCACCCTCTATCCCGACGTATAAAAACCAAGAAACCCGATAACGGAAAACTAAACTATGGGTATTCGTTCTTTTAGACCTTTAACCCCCGGGACAAGGCAGGCGGCCATCTCCGACTTTAAAGAGATCACCAAAACCGAACCAGAAAAGTCCCTAACTCATCACAAACACAGTAAACAGGGGCGGAATAATCGCGGTGTCGTTACCAGTCGTCACCGGGGCGGCGGCCATAAACGCCTCTACCGGATTATCGATTTTCGTCGCGATAAACGGGATATTCCAGCCACGGTAGCGGCGATCGAGTACGATCCTAACCGTAACGCCCGCATTGCCCTGCTTTTCTACAAAGACGGGGAAAAACGCTACATCATCGCCCCCGCTGGTTTAGGCGTTGGTGATACCGTCATCGCCGGAGAAAACGCTCCCTTCGAGGTCGGTAATGCCCTGCCCTTAAGTCGCATCCCCCTAGGGACAGAAGTTCATAACATCGAACTCGTCCCCGGTCGCGGTGGTCAAATGGTGCGGGCTGCCGGTGGTTTCGCCCAAGTGGTAGCGAAAGAAGGCGATTACGTTACCATCCGCCTCCCCTCCAAAGAAGTCCGCATGATCCGGCGTGAGTGCTACGCCACCATCGGAAAAGTCGGTAACGCCGAAGCGAGAAATATCAGTCTCGGTAAAGCCGGTCGTACCCGTCACCGCGGTCAACGACCTCATGTTCGGGGTAGCGTCATGAACCCAGTCGATCACCCGCACGGAGGTGGAGAGGGTCGCGCTCCGATCGGACGTTCCGGCCCGATGACTCCCTGGGGTAAACCCGCCCTCGGTCGCAAAACTCGCAACAAGAAAAAACGCAGTAGCGATCTCATCGTGCGCCGTCGTACCCAGGGTTAGAAATTATTACTTTACTTTTGACTGAAAATTATGGGTCGTTCACTGAAAAAGGGGCCATTTGTCGCCGGCCACCTGATGGAAAAAATCGAAAAACTCAACGCACAGGGCAGTAAACAAGTGATTAAAACTTGGTCCCGTGCCTCGACAATCATTCCCGATATGGTCGGTCACACGATCGCCGTTCACAACGGCAAACAGCACGTTCCCGTCTATGTTTCCGAGCAGATGGTCGGTCATAAACTCGGTGAATTCGCTCCCACCCGCACCTTCCGCGGCCACGCCAAGAGCGACAAAAAAGCAGGACGGAAATAGGTCGGTGGGCGGTAATCTTAAAACCGTCAGCCCCCAGTCAGCGTTCAGATAACTATGAGATGGTGGGTTACGGCGACTAGATAAATTAATAACTAAGTCTCATAAGTTGTCGTCGCCTAACCCACCCTACCTAACTGATAACTGATAACTGATGACTGATAACTGATAACTGATAACTGATAACTGAAATGACCATCGATACCTCTAACGAAGTCAAAGCGAGCGCCCGCTATATTCGGATGTCACCCCTGAAAGTCAGACGGGTACTCGATCAGATCCGCGGTCGCTCCTATCGGGAAGCCCTAATCATTCTCGAATTTATGCCCTACCGGGCCTGTGATCCGATCCTAAAAGTTCTGCGTTCCGCCGTTGCCAACGCCGAACATAACGAAGGACTCGATCCCACCACTTTGGTAGTTAGCCAAGCCTTTGCCGATGGCGGACCGACCCTAAAACGTTTTCGACCCCGGGCCCAAGGCCGCGCCTACCAAATTCGCAAACCCACCTGTCATATCACCGTCGCCGTCGCTCCTAGCAACGAAGACTAATCACCTTAACTAAAAAAAACACAATGGGACAAAAAATCCATCCCCTCGGTTTTCGTCTCGGCGTTATCAAAGATCATAAATCTTGCTGGTATGCCGACGCAAAACGTTACCCCGAACTACTGCAAGAAGATCGCCGCATTCGTCAGTACGTCGAAAAAAACCTTGCTAATGCTGGTATCGCCGATATTCGCATCGAACGTAAGGCCGATCAAGTAGATATTTCCATCCACACCGCCCGCCCCGGGGTCGTCGTCGGTCGTGGTGGCACGGGAATCGAACAGCTGCGCCTAGGTTTACAAAAAGCCCTCGGTGGCCAGCGTCAAATTCGCATTAACGTCATTGAGGTGGCTCGCGTTGATGCCGATGCCAACCTGATCGCCGAATACATCGCCCAACAACTAGAAAGACGGGTTTCCTTCCGTCGTGTTGTCCGCCAGGCCATCCAACGGGCGCAGAGGGCCGAAGTCAAAGGGATCAAAATTCAAGTTAGCGGTCGTCTCAACGGGGCGGAAATCGCTCGGACTGAATGGGTGCGGGAAGGACGAGTTCCCCTGCATACCCTGCGCGCCGATATTGATTACTCCTATAAAACCGCCAGCACCATCTACGGGATTCTAGGCGTGAAAGTTTGGATCTTTAAGGGCGAAATTATCCCCGGCCAAGAAGAAATTGCCGCCGCCGTTCCCGCTCAAGCACCGCGCCGTCAACAGCGTCGCCGTCAACAGTTTGAAGATCGCTCTAGTGAGGGCTGATCCCTAATATTTATCAGTGGTAAATAGCTCATGTTAAGTCCCAAAAGAACAAAATTCCGCAAACAACAGCGCGGACGGATGCGCGGGCTGGCCACCGGCGGAAATACGATTAATTTCGGCGATTTCGCCCTGCAAGCCACCGAACCCTGTTGGATTACTTCCCGTCAAATCGAAGCGGCCAGACGGGCAATGACTCGTTATATTCGTCGGGGTGGCAAAATCTGGATTCGCGTTTTTCCCGATAAACCCGTGACCCAACGGGCCGCAGAAACTCGGATGGGTTCCGGGAAAGGTTCCCCCGAATTCTGGGTGGCCGTGGTTAAACCGGGGTTCATTATGTTTGAGATTGCCGGGGTAGCTGAACCAGTGGCCCGGGAAGCAATGCGCCTAGCCGCCCAAAAATTACCGATTAAGACCAAATTTATCACTCGCGAGGAGGATTTTGTCTAATGGCTCTACCAAAAATCGCCGAAGTGAGGAAGATGAGCGATGACGAAATCGCCGACGCTATCCTCGCTGCCAAAAAGAAACTGTTTGAATTGCGTTTGCAACAGGCCACCCGCCGCTTGGAAAAAACCCACGAATTCAAACACACCCGCCACCGTCTTGGCCAATTATTGACCGTAGAACGGGAGCGCCAACTAGCCCAGTCCACCCCGGAGGCATAACCCACTATGGCAGTTAAAGAAAGAGTTGGGGTAGTGGTCAGCGACAAAATGGATAAAACCGTAGTGGTAGCCATTGAAAACCGCTCTCCTCACCCTAAATACGGCAAAATCGTCGTGAAAACCCAGAAATTTAAAGCTCACGACGCAGAAAATCAAGCCAAACAAGGCGATCGAGTTCGTATTCGTGAAACCCGCCCCCTCAGTAAAACTAAACGTTGGGAAGTGGCGGAAATATTAACCGATAATTAAATTTCACCTAGGTAAAAACCGTGATTCAACAACAAACCTACTTAAATGTCGCTGACAATAGCGGGGCGCGGAAACTAATGTGTCTGCGGGTGCTGGGAACAGGTAACTGTACCTACGGTGGCATCGGTGACAAAATTATCGCCGTGGTTAAGGACGCTATCCCCAATATGCCCGTGAAAAAATCCGATGTGGTGACTGCGGTGATTGTGCGGACCCGTCAAACCGTCCGTCGCGATAGCGGTATGAGCATCCGTTTTGATGATAACGCCGCCGTGATTATTAATAATGACGGTAATCCCAAAGGTACTAGGGTTTTTGGTCCTGTCGCTCGGGAATTGCGCGATAAAAACTACACCAAAATTGTTTCCTTAGCCCCAGAAGTTCTCTGATCAAAGTGAAAAGTACAAAGGCAATCGGAGGTCAAAAAAATGAGTAAGAAAAACAGTCAAACCTCACCCCAAAGGCAAAAAATGCACGTTAAAAAAGGGGATGTCGTTCAAGTAATCGCCGGTTCCGATAAGGGCAAAGTGGGCGAAATTTTACGGGCTTTACCCCAAGAAAGTACCGTGGTGGTCAAGGGAGTTAATATCCGCACCAAACATACTAAACCCCAACAGGAAGGAGAATCGGGTCAAATCCTTACCTACGAAGCACCGATTCACAGTTCCAAAGTGATGCTTTATTCCGAGAAGAAAAAAATCGCCAGTCGGGTGGGTTATACCTTGACCGAAGACGGTCGGAAAGTGCGGATACTGAAGAAAACTGGCGAAATTATTGATTAGTTTCCCATCAATTCTAGTTCCTGACCAAGCCCAGGAAAAGCAAGCAGAAAAACTATGAGCCAAAAACTAAAAACCACCTATCAAGAAACCATTGTTCCTAAACTGAAAGAACAATTTGGTTATACCAATATCCACCAAGTACCTAAAGTTATCAAAATTACTGTTAACCGCGGTCTTGGGGAAGCTTCACAAAATGCCAAAGCTTTGGAGTCTTCCAAGGAGGAACTGTCCACCATCACCGGACAACAACCGGTAGTGACCAGGGCTAAAAAAGCGATCGCTGGCTTCAAAATTCGCGAAGGAATGCCGGTGGGTGTCATGGTGACATTGCGCGGCGATCGAATGTACGCTTTTTTAGACCGTCTAATTAATCTGGCCTTACCACGTATTCGCGACTTTCGCGGTATCAGCGGTAACAGTTTTGATGGTCGTGGTAACTACAGTTTAGGCATTCGTGAACAGTTGATCTTCCCCGAAATTGAATACGACAAAATCGATCAAATTCGCGGGATGGACATCTCAATCATCACCACCGCTAAAAACGACGAAGAAGGACGCGCCCTCCTCAAAGAGATGGGAATGCCCTTTAGATAAATCAATCAAGAGAAAAGTAAACAGTGACCGGTAAATAAGTGAACAGTGAACAGTAAACAGTAAACAGTGATTCAGTGAAAAGACAGCAGGAAACTGCTATTTAATACTACTCACTTAATACTCAAATCTGATCACTGATCACTGATGACTGATAACTGATAACTGACCATTGATGTTGATCCCAATTTAGGAGAAAAACAGGTAATTCATGTCTGCTAACGATACCATCTCGGATATGCTGACCCGCATCCGTAACGCTTGCGCGGTTCGGCAGACCACTACTCAAATCCCCACCACGCGGATGACGCGCAGTATTGCTCAAGTTCTCAAGGACGAAGGCTTTATTGCTGATTTTGAGGAAGTGGGTGAGGGGATTAAATCTCAATTAGTTCTTTCCCTCAAATATAAAGGCAAAAACCGTCAACCGATCATTACTACCCTCACCAGAGTCAGTAAACCGGGCCTGCGAGTTTATTCCAACAGTAAAGACTTACCTCGCGTCCTCGGTGGCATTGGCATCGCCATTGTTTCCACCTCTAAAGGCATTATGACCGATCGCGAAGCCCGTAAACAAAACGTTGGCGGCGAAGTCCTTTGCTACATCTGGTAAACAAGGATAAGCTATCAGCCGTCAGCCTTTCCAAGTTTCAACCCGATAGCTGACCCACTGATAACTCTTCCGGTGATATCTGACCCACTGATAACTGATAACTGTTATGTCTCGTATTGGCAAACGCCCGATTCCTATTCCCAATAAAGTCACCGTCGATATCGATGGTGCTACCGTGACGGTGAAAGGACCCAAAGGAACTCTCCAGAGAACCCTACCCACCGCCGTCGCCATCAATAAAGATGGCGAAACTCTGCTCGTTACCCGTCAAGACGATTCGCGTACCGCCAGAGAACGCCACGGACTCTGTAGAACTCTAGTAGCCAACATGGTGGAAGGAGTCGCTACCGGCTTTCAAAAACGCCTCGATATCCAAGGGGTGGGCTACCGCGCCCAGGCGCAGGGTGGTAAATTGGTTCTGAATGTTGGTTACAGCAAACCCGTGGAAATGGAGATGCCCGATGGTGTTTCCGTCGCTGTAGAAAACAACACCCAAGTTATCGTCAGTGGCATCGACAAAGAAGCCGTCGGTAACATTGCCGCTAAAATCCGCGAAGTTCGTCCCCCCGAACCTTATAAAGGTAAAGGGATTCGCTATCTTGGTGAAGTTGTCCGTCGCAAAGTTGGTAAAGCTGGCGGTAAAGGCGCTAAAGGCGGTAAAGGAGGTAAAAAATAAACCATGAAACTTAGTCGCAAAGAATCAGTCCGTCGTCGTCACCAGCGTGTGCGTCGCAAAATTAATGGCACTGCTGAACGGCCGCGTTTATCCGTATTTCGTTCTAATAACCACATCTACGCCCAAATTATCGACGACGTAGCCCAACATACCCTCGCTGCTGCTTCTACCCTAGAGGCAACCTTGCGCGGGGAATTAGAATCCACCGCTACCCAAGAAGCCTCGGCTGCCGTGGGTAAACTGGTGGCCCAACGGGCCCTAGACAAAGGCATTGAACAAGTGGTTTTTGATCGCGGTGGCAATCTCTATCACGGTCGCGTCAAAGCCTTAGCAGAAGCGGCTCGTTCAGCCGGCTTAAACTTCTAAAATATCCTTTCAACACTGATAAAACTATGGCAAAACGTCGCAAAGGCAACCGCGAAAAAGAAAAAGAAACCACTTGGCAAGAGCGGGTCATCCAGATCCGCCGGGTTAGTAAAGTGGTTAAGGGTGGTAAAAAACTCAGCTTCCGGGCTATCGTCGTGGTCGGTAATGAAAACGGCCAGGTGGGAGTGGGAGTCGGCAAAGCAGGGGATGTTATCGGGGCCGTCCGTAAAGGCGTGGCCGATGGCAAAAAACAACTAATTGAAGTCTCCTTAACTAAGGCTAGTTCTATCACTCACCTTACCCGGGGTGCTTCCGGTGGCGCTCAGGTGCTCATGCGTCCGGCTGCTCCGGGGACTGGGGTTATTGCTGGGGGTGCTGTCCGTACCGTTTTAGAATTAGCCGGGGTGAAAAATATCCTCGCTAAACAACTCGGTAGCGATAACCCCCTCAATAACGCTAGAGCCGCCGTTAACGCCCTGGAAACTCTCCGCACTTTCTCGGAAGTGGCCAAGGATCGAGGCGTATCTGTAGAACATTTGTACACTTAAAGAAATCACCATGAAACTCCACGAAATCGCCCCCCAACCGGGGTCCACTAAACGCCGTCGTCGTGTGGGACGGGGTATCTCGGCCGGCCAGGGCGCTAGCTGCGGTCTGGGAATGCGCGGACAAAAATCTCGCTCCGGGACGGGGACTCGTCCCGGTTTTGAGGGGGGACAAATGCCCCTCTATCGTCGGGTTCCCAAATTAAAGCATTTTCCTTTGGTTAACCCCCGTCAATACACAATCGTTAATCTGAGAAAATTAGCTTCTTTACCCGCTAATACGGAAGTCACCCTGGAAAGTCTCCTAAAAGCTAAAATTCTCACCAGCAACGACGGCCCTTTAAAAGTTTTAGGTGATGGTGAAATTACCGTTCCCCTCAAGGTGAAGGCCGCCGCTTTTAGCAATAGTGCCAAAGAGAAAATTACCGCCGCTCAAGGGACTTGGGAAGAAATATAAATTTCCCAGGAGTCTTGGAGAAGACAGGAGACGGGAGACGGGAGACAGGAGAAGGGAGACAGGAGACAGTATTCAGGAGACGGGAGACAGAAGATTATTTTTATTTATTCTTCCCCCGCAACGCGCACGCAGTGACCCCCCCACACCCTACACCCCACACCCCACACCCTAACACCCAATCCCCAAGACCTGATTGCTATATCATCGAAAATTTGGGTCTGAAACCCCGTCGTTCTACGACGGCTTTACCGTTAAATACTAGCGCATTTACCAAATATATGCTAAAATGTGAGACATGGAAAAAGCCTATTGGTTTCGATTTTACCCCACACCCGAACAAGAGTCGCTATTGCGGCGCACTTTGGGCTGTGTAAGATTAGTTTACAATAAAGCTCTCCATGTCAGAACACAAGCATGGTACGAAAGACAAGAAAGAGTAGGATATACTGAAACTTCTTCAATGCTAACCGATTGGAAAAAGCAAGAAGAATTAGACTTTTTAAACGAAGTTAGTTGTGTACCTTTACAACAAGGGTTAAGACACCTACAAACAGCTTTCACTAACTTCTTTGCTGGTCGTACTAAGTATCC
>NZ_JADBRW010000019.1:0-5597 GCF_020247025.1 Microcystis sp. M109S1 | reverse complement strand
TTGTTGATACTATCTATTTGCCTTCTGGCTAATAGCAATAGTCTTTTTTCTTAGACATAAGTTTTCTTAATTAGTTTCTCTAAGTATTTTGTATCAGATGTTACTAAATACTCTGGTTATTCAAACTTTTCCATCTACTGAGATTTCTTAACTAGAAAAACTTTTAGTCTTGACATAATATTAGGTCGAGGTCTAATGATCTGCGTTTTAGCTTACCTGTGACCATAAATACTTCCTTGACCGCTTCAAATCACACAAGTCTTTAGATAAGGGCTGTACGATAACCGAAGTAGATTGCATTGTTGCGATTGCGTTATGCTTCTAGTAGTTGGGTAGGGTGCGTTAGGCAATCCCTTGTTTTTAGGGCAAAAATCAAGCTCTGAATATTGCCGTAACGCACCACAAAGAAAGGTTTTTGGTGAGTTACGCTAACGCACCCTACTGGGGAGCATCTCACTTTCTTTTCATTTCATTAACTTGACATTTCATCTGGCTGAGGTTATAACTATACTAGAGTACGGATGTCTCCGCATTCCGCCCTAATCAATAAAGTAACAAACAACTTAAAATGATCACCAACATCTCTAGACAACTAACCACTGGCGCTCTTGCCATCGCTGGCAGCGTTGCCGCTTTCGGCTTTGCCGGTGCTGCCCCCGCCCAAGCGCAGGCGGTGTGCCCTCTACCTTTAGGACAATTGTTATCTGGTTTCAAGAATGAGGCTTGCCGAGTGGGAGACAAGTTGTTTACATTCTACGCCTCATCTCCAACGTCTGGAGCTATAAATAACGGGGTTCTTCTCATAGATCAAATCCTGACATCGACTATAGACAGACACACCTTCAACTACAGACCAACTCCCGCTCTAACCCAGGGCTCAACTTTTATCATAGATTACACGATCGAGATCGTTAATGACCCCGACACTACTGAGAATGAACTTTTGACGAAGATGTTCAAAGACTTCAGTATTGGCTATGATGCAACTGGCGCAGGTAACAGTGGTATCGTGGTGGACAAGACGGTTTGGTCAGATGCTTTCAGTGGGATGAGTTTGATCGGAAGTTCGACAGCTTCGAGCTCGACGAGTGCTTCTGGTGCCATGGTTCCAGTTCCGGCAGATGTCAAGAAACTTTTCGTCAGAGACACTTTCAGTGTCTCTGATCCCATGGGTTCCCTTAACAGTATCACCAACGACTTCACACAAACGACAAAATCAATTGACATCCCCGAACCCTCTGCTATCCTCGGTATCTTAGCCGTTGCCGGTGCTGGTGCTTTCGCTCGTCGCAAGAGCTAGTCACTGCCATTAAATCAAAGGCAAGCGTTAAGCTTAAGCTTAACGCCTTTTTTTTGTGTCTAGAGAAGGGGATGGGGAAGTGGGAAGTGGGGGAGTGGGGAGTTCGAGCATTTGTATTAAAATATCCAATACGCAATTTAAATGCAGTATACTGTTCAGTTAACAATCCCACTGGTCACTGATAATTGATCACTGATCACTGATCAGCCATTCCGATGCTCTTTCACCTAAATCTAAGGCCAGACTAACCGCTTTACCGAGACGGGGACGCTCGCGGGTTTCGCGGATAAAAGCTTGAAATTGACTAAAACCACCCCATTCGTGGAGATAATTGGCGATCGCATTGAGATGTTCCAGATATTCAGACTCGGAGAGGGGAAAAGAAGCTTGTTCGAGATATTTCCACATTACCTGGACATGAACCTTATCTTTGATGCGTCGCAGCTGGATATCGTAGGAACGACCCCATTTTTCTAGTAATAATTGCTGTAAGTCCACACCCGTCATGGTTGCTATCGCTTCTCAGATGTCAGTCGGCCTCTTGATTTTATCACAGATGTCGGGGTAAAGACCCTCGGTTTTACAGAAGGGATGACACTCTCGCCATCAACCGCTTCGCGGTGTAAAGAGAGTCCTCTTGCTCCAATTTAGATAGACCTGTGAACCACACTTTCAACCGAAGGAACTTTACTCCACCGTGACACTTTTGGCTAAATTGCGCGGCTGATCCACATCTAAACCGCGACGGGCTGCGATATGATAGGAGAGCAATTGTAGGGGAATTACTGTGAGAATTGGCGATAATAATTCTTCAATTTCCGGCACATACAACAAATCATTAAAGACTTTTGGTGCTTCCCTATCGCTGTCGGCAACTACTCCCAATAATCGCGCATCCCTTGCTTTTGCTTCCTGTGCATTGGAGAGAACCTTATCATAAACTATCCCCGGCATCGCAATCGCTACTACGGGAACCTTTGCATCTAAAAGCGCGATTGGTCCGTGTTTCATTTCTCCGGCTGGATAGCCTTCCGCATGAATATAACTGATTTCTTTGAGTTTTAAGGCTCCTTCTAAGGCAATGGGGAAATTAATCCCCCGTCCCAAGAAAATAAAGTCTTGGGTGTCATTAAATTCATGGGCCAATTCTTCGATCGCTTTTTCCTGTGTTTCTAAGACAGTTTCGATCAATCTTGGCAGCGATCGCATTTGATTAATAATTTGCTCGATTCTCTCTAAAGACAAAGTTTGACGACGATAGGATAAATCCAAAGCTAAGAGATAAAAACCCAATAATTGTGCCGTAAAACTCTTAGTTGCCGCCACCCCGATCTCGATCCCCGCTTGGGTATTAATAATCTGATCGACCATTTGTGCTAGGGTACTTTCGGGGCGATTAGTAATCCCGATAATCCGGGCTTGATATTTTTTTTCTAATCCTAAACGACGCTGTTTTTCCGTTTCCAAAGCCGCTAAAGTGTCGGCTGTTTCCCCCGATTGCGTCACCCCGATAGTTAAAGTATTGGGCATCAGGGGCGTGGGTGCATAGCGAAATTCCGAGGCGTACTGTACCCTTGTTGGAATACCCGCCAACTGCTCGAGCAAGTATTTACCGACTAAACTAGCGTGCCAACTGGTTCCACAGGCTAAAATCTGAATATGTTCTAAATTATCGTAAATTTCTTCAGAAAAATTAATATTTATCGGGTTGACATTATCCTCATTTTGTGCGTTTCCCTGGGGATGCAGATAAGTCCCTAAACAGTCGCGCACCACTCCGGGTTGTTCGTAGATTTCCTTGAGCATGAAGTGACGATAACCCTGTTTTTCTACGGTCGTCGGACTCCAATCGAGGACTCTGGGGCTTTTACGGACTCTTTTGCCCTCAAAATTATAAATTTCTACTCCCAAGGGTGTTAACCGAGCGATTTCGCCATTATCCAGGGACAGCACTGCCCGGGTATGGGGAACTAAAGCACTGACATCCGAGGCACAGAAAAACTCCCCTTGACCGAAACCGATGATTAAAGGGGCGTGTTGCCGCACGACAATCAATTCATCGGGATAATCGGGACTAATCACCGCTAGGGCAAAAGCACCCTCTAAACGTTCAATTGCCCTTAAAACTGCCTTGAGGAAAGGACTCACCCCCAAGTATTCTTCATCGGTAGGTTTGGGTAGATAACGGGCGATTAGATGGGGAATAACTTCTGTGTCGGTTTCCGAGTCAAATATACAGCCTTTCTCCTTTAATTCTGTTCTTAATACCTGAAAATTTTCGACAATGCCATTCTGTACCACTGCCACCCGTTGACTATTATCGGTGTGGGGATGGGCATTACTTTCTACGGGTTTGCCGTGGGTTGCCCAACGGGTGTGACCGATACCAATTTGGGAGGGATTAACTTCCTGTTCTAATTTTTCCCGCAGATTGTAGAGTTTTCCCTGGGCGCGGACTCGATGTAATTCACCTTCGAGAATTGTGGCAATTCCTGCCGAATCATAACCCCGATATTCTAAACGTTCCAAACCAGCTAGGAGAATATCGATCGCTGTTTGGGTTCCGATATAGCCAACAATTCCGCACATTCTTTCGCTGACCCCATTTAGGCTAAGTCCGATCTATTCTATCGCAAGCGTGACACTTGTTTGCTTAGAGGCTAAAGACGCACTGACAAGGGCAAAGTTTCCTCTAATGGGACTCATCCTTCGCTCATTTTTGGGAGCAAGATGGGGTCAAAGAGGTCTCAAACGGCTCTTTTCGTGCGTCCGCCAAATCGACGAACTTGACGAGAACCAATAGGAACCATCCAGATTTGGGCATCTGGGCGACGAGCTTCAAGGCGATCACAAGCGGCTATTTCACTCGCGTCAATTTCAAAGTCTCCAGTTTCGAGAGCGATTGCCACAATCTTGCCATGATTACCCTGCTCGACTTGAGAACGTACCTGGGTCTCATAAATCTCATCGCCGCGTCGGGCAAATTCTTCTTTGCTGTAGAGAGGTTGTCGCACTGTCCTTGGCGTGACCCTGTTGCAACTTTTGCCCCTCTATTTTCACCTAAACATTGGCAATCTTCGCTAACATTCCTCAACTGGGCCCACAAGAGCGGCGTACTGCCACGCAGTGCCTTCGACATCGCACTTAGACTCATAGCTTCAATCAATGTGCATGGTGCCTTCCCAAAAATCTATTGGTGGAGCAGTAGGAGCCACCTTAGGGAACGCACCCTACCAGCTGAATTCACCCGCCATTTTGGTCTATTTTCCAGCATCAGTGGCTTTTTGTTGGTCGGGTGCAAGATTTGTTAGACCTCAAATTCGATTACAGTAGCAATGGAGGCTACAATTTCCAGTATTGTAATTTCAGAAACGCTTCCTAATTTACGAATAAACCTTTGTAAATCCACCCCCCTTAGTTGAAGAGTATCAATTGCAGAAGCTTTATTCAATTCATTGATACTGTTAGGTTCAATTTTAAGGTGCCAGAAATTTGCTGAAAAATATGTTTTCCAGTCTGTAATAGGAGCAATAAGCTTTATAGGAAGCTTTCCTACTGAATCGGAACTGATGACGACGGCAGGACGCACTTTTTTGATTTCTGCACCAATAGTAGGATCGAAGTTGACTAACCAAATTTCTCCACGTTTTGGCAGATCAGGGCTAATAGTCAATGATGTCACCTGCCATTAACTGCTGCCATTCAGAATCTTGTTGATAGTGAGAGAGCATTATATCGGCTTGACTTTTGAGAATATTCCTACGTTCAGCATTGGTAACTTCAGAAGAGCAAGACGCTGTTTTAAGGATGGAGAGATATCTTCGGTGGTAGAAGAATGAGAACTAACTTCTTCAACCAAAATAACTACCTCAACAGTTTGTCCTACAGTCAGATCTGGAGATTCAATTTCAATTCTATTTCCCGGTAGGACTTTTGCTGTCGTGTACAAAGTTGATTTGACCATTTTAAGCCCTCTCTTTAAGTATTGTTGTTATACTAAATCCGGTTATTAAAAACTGATTATTTATCCCCCCTTTTGCATGAGTGCCTCTTGCATGAGTGCCTGTCCTTATAAGTAGGGTTTGGTGAATAAATCTAAAAACCTTATCCAACAAGGTTTTTAGACTTTTTTTCCCTCAAAAAGTGCCGACCCTTGTAGTGATTGGGGGGAAAATTCAGGGACTTTTTCCCTGAAAATTAGGTAATTGACCACCTGAAAATGGGTAAAACCCCACACCCCACACCCCAACCCCCAACCCCCAACCCCCAACCCCCACCGAAAAACTTTTTCAGCAGA
>NZ_JADBRW010000189.1:0-8849 GCF_020247025.1 Microcystis sp. M109S1 | reverse complement strand
GCCAGCGTCCAGAAGGATGTAATCTGACTGTTACTGTGCTTGGTTCACAGCTTTCTGGGATTTGTCTTGACCATCGAATAGGTAAAGGTTCTGTACATTTGGCTAAATAGATTTGTTTGTCTTTGAACTTAAAAGCAGATCTGCTAAATTCGGCACTTCCTCCTTGATGTTTTTTCTTAAAGTTAGGATACTTAGTACGACCAGCAAAGAAGTCAGTAAAAGCTGTTTGTAAATGTCTTAAACCTTGTTGTAAAGGTACACAGCTAACTTCGTTGAGAAAGTCTAATTCTTCTTGCTTTTTCCAATCAGTTAGCATTGAAGATGTTTCAGTATATCCTACTCTTTCTTGCTTTTCATACCATGCTTGTGTTCTGAGATGGAGAGCTTTATTGTAAACTAATCTTACACAGCCCAAAGTGCGCCGCAATAGCGACTCGTGTTCTGGTTTTGGTTAAAATCGAAACCAATAGGCTTTTTCCATGTCTCACATTTTAGCATATATTTCGTAAATGTGCTAATATTTAACAGTAAAGCCGTCGTAGAACGACGGGGTTTCAGACCCAAATTTTCGATGAAAGCGCAAACAACAAGTAAAGATAGCCTGATCCTACGGCAAGAAGTAGTGGGTTCCCGTCGCCCTAGTAACTATTTTTGGGCTGTAATCATCTCTATTGGCGGTCTAGGGTTTCTCCTCGCCGGTCTTTCCAGTTATTTGAAGGTCAATCTACTTCTCGTTAGCGATACCAGTTCCTTACAATTTATTCCCCAAGGAGTCGCCCTCCTCTTTTACGGTACTGCGGGGACTCTTTTAGCCATCTATCTCTGGTTATCTCTCCTCTGGAATGTCGGAGGTGGTTACAACGAGTTTAACAAGGAAACCGGCAAAGTTAAAATCTTTCGTTGGGGCTACCCTGGCAAAAATCGTCGCATTGATCTCGATTGGCCTCTCGAAGATGTGCAAGCTGTGCGGGCCGAAGTGCGAGAAGGACTCAACCCGAAACGGGAACTATTCCTGCGGATTAAACAGCGTCGCGATATCCCTTTAACTCGCGTCGGCGATCCTATGTCCCTCTCGGAATTGGAAAATCAAGGAGCGCAACTCGCTCGTTTTCTGGAAATTCCTCTAGAGGGATTGTAGGCCTTTTTTCGCTCTTTTTGGCTATAAAATGATGAAGATAAGAAAATCTTGCTGGCTGTCTCTAGTTTGTGTTTTTTTAATCACAACGACGACACTTTTCGGCTGTTCTTCCCCGGAAGCTAATTCCACCCCCGATAATTCTAGTATCACCCAAACCTCTCAACCTGCCAGTTCGGGCAGTGTCAACATGGATAATTACAAACCCCGCTTAGATGGAACTGCTGTCGTCGAGATGATCATCAAAGGTAAACCGGTAACGATCGAAATTGATGGCAAGGCGGCCCCAATTACTGCCGGTAACTTTGTGGATCTGGTGGGGAGAGGTTTTTATAATGGTTTAACTTTCCATCGCGTGGTTAAGGAACCGCAGCCTTTTGTCGCCCAAGGTGGTGATCCCCAAGGTCGCGGAACTGGTGGTTTTGTTGATCCAGAAACCAAGCAATCCCGTTATGTTCCCCTGGAAATTCTCCTTAAAGACGAAAAAGAGCCGATTTATGGGAAATCAATCGGTCAACAGGCCACGGCCCGCACTCCCATCGTCGCTTTACCCCATAAACGCGGTGCAATCGCAATGGCCCGTTCTCAACAACCTAATTCCGCTTCTTCTCAGTTTTATTTTGCCCTGTCGGATATCAATTTCCTGGATGGTGATTATGCCGTTTTTGGTTATGTAACCGAGGGAATGGAAGTGATCGATACGATCAAACAAGGGGATAAAATTGACTCGGCCAAGGTTGTTTCCGGTGCAGAAAATCTGAAAAAATAGCGATCGGTTAGGGTGGGACCGGGCGACAATAATTTAATATTCGCCGTCACCCACCCAATCATTTAATATTCCGATAACTGATACCTGATACCTGATACCTGATAACTGATAACTGATAACTGATACCTGATAACTGATAACTGATACCTGATAACTGATAAATGAATGTTGTGGTGACGGGAATTGGGTTGATCAGTTCTCTGGGAAATTTAAGTCAGAGTTGGCAAAGATTACTAGAGGGCAAAACTGGTATAACTAGGCAACAACCCTTTTCTGATTTACCCGCTTTACCCTTGGGTTTAATCGGTCACAAACCGGCATTTTTAGAGGATTTAACCAAAATTGCCCTGATTGCTGCCCTTGAAGACGCTCAATTAACCCCTCCCTTAAAGGATTGTGCTGTCACTATCGGTTCTAGTCGCGGTTGTCAGGGTTTATGGGAACAGATGGCAGCGACGGGAATAGTAGAAAACTGGTTAGATAGTTTACCCGATCGCGCCTCGGTATTGACCGCTAGATTGATAGAAACCGGCGCCCCAGTCTTAGCACCCATGGCGGCCTGTGCCACGGGCATCTGGTCGCTCGCACAGGCTGTAGAATTAATTACTATGGGAGAATGCGATCGAGTTTTAGCCGGGGCGATCGAAACCCCGATCACTCCCTTAACTTTGGTGGGATTTGAACAGATTGGAGCTTTGGCGAAAACGGGCTGTTATCCTTTTGATAGAGCTAGGGAGGGCTTGGTTTTGGGCGAAGCTGGGGCGATTTTAGTCCTTGAATCGGAAGAACTGGCTTTAAGCAGAAATGCCCCCATCTACGGGCAAATTTTGGGCTATGGTTTTACCTGCGATGCCGATCATGTCAGCGCCCCGGCGGTGAATAATCGTAGTGCTACCAAAGCCATAGAACTATGTTTGCACAGAAGTCAATTAAGAAAAGATGAAATTAATTACATTCACGCCCACGGCACTAGCACGCGTTTAAACGATGAACGGGAGGCAAACCTGATCGCCAGCATTTTTGGCTCGCAAGTGGCTGTAAGCTCGACAAAAGGGGCAACAGGACACACTTTAGGTGCTTCGGGGGCATTAGGCGTGGCTTTTTGTTTAATGGCCCTGAAAAATCAGCTAATTCCCCCCTGTGTCGGTGTGCGCGAGTCGCCTTTTCAGTTAAATTTAACTAGATCGGCTGTTAATTTTTCCCTGCACAATTGTCTCTGTCTTAGTTTCGGTTTCGGAGGACAAAATGCAGCCATCGCAGTGGGGAAGTTTTTCAGTGATCAGTGATCAGTGATCGGTAATCAGTAATCAGTGATCAGTAATCAGTAATCAGTAATCAGTGACGGGAGCATCTCACCTTTGTAACCCCTAAATCAGGTTTTATGTCAAGCTATTTTGAAAGTCTTGCTAGAAACCAGTTTTAGGGACAAGTATAATAATTACTCGCTTGCATAAATGAGATGCTCCCTCAGTGACCATTTCTTTCCCTGCTGGTCTCTGCATTTCTTTTTAACAAAACTTAACAATTATGGGCGAAATTTTGCTGGCTTTTGTCGGGAGATTTTGAGATAATATTTTTAAAAGATTTTATTCATAATGGAAATATTTGAAATCAAAAAAAATTGCACGGATTCCCATTATGAGAAAAGCATAGCACAAGCCGCCGCCAAAGTCAAGTCCTTTCTTATTACTTATGGGTGCGAATTTCCAGGAGTCAAAAAGGGCCTTAGTGGGGGTGCTAGGTATAGACTGATTACTGATAACTGATTATGGATACACCGCGACTACATCCGGATACGATCGAAGAAGTTAAACAAAGAATTGATATTGTGGATTTAATTTCCGAGAGAGTCGTCCTCAAAAAAAGGGGACGGGAATACGTCGGTTTATGTCCTTTTCACGAGGAAAAATCCCCCAGTTTTACGGTTAGTCCTGCCAAACAAATGTATTACTGTTTTGGCTGTGGTGCAGGGGGAAACGGGATTAAATTTCTTATGGAAGTGGGAAAACAATCTTTTAGTGAAGTGGTTTTCGATCTTGCTAGAAGGTATCAAATCCCGATTAAAACTCTGGCAGTAGAACAGCGTCAGGAATTAGAACAGAAATTATCCCTCAAGGAACAATTATACGAAATAATGGCCGTGGCGGTGAGTTTTTATCAACACGCCCTTAGTCAACCTCAAGGGGAAAAAGCGTTAGATTATCTTAAGGTACAACGACAACTAACTGCGGAAACTATCGCTAATTTTCAACTGGGATATTCTCCGGAAGGTTGGGAAACTCTCTATCGTTATTTAGTGGAACAAAAGCGCTATCCTGTGGCTTTAGTGGAACAAGCGGGATTAATTAAAGCGCGTCAAAATGGTAGTGGTTATTACGATCAATTTCGAGATCGTTTAATGATTCCTATTTTTGATAGTCAAGGACGAGCGATCGCTTTTGGTAGTCGCACTTTAGGTAATGAGCAGCCAAAGTATCTAAATTCTCCCGATACTCCTCTATTTGAAAAGGGAAAAACTCTCTTTGCTCTTGATCGAGCTAAACAGGCAATTATTCAGCAAGATTTAGCGATAGTTGTCGAGGGTTATTTTGATGCGATCGCTCTCCATGCTGCCGGTATTACTAATGTGGTTGCCTGTTTAGGAACAGCCTTAAGTCAAGAGCAAATTAAATTACTTTTGCGCTACAGTGAAAGTAAACAAATAATCTTTAATTTTGATGCCGATCAAGCGGGAATTAAAGCGACAAAAAGGGCGATCGAGGAAATTAACTCCCTAGTTTATTCAGGACAAGTTAACCTAAAAATCCTCAATCTTCCTGACGGGAAAGATGCCGATGAATTTCTTAAATCCCATACTGACGGGGTGAATAGTTATCGAGAACTAATCGAAAAATCTCCTTTTTGGATTGATTGGCAAATCTCGCAGATGTTGGTTAATAAAGATTTAAAACAGGGACTACATTTTCAACAAGTAGCCAATAGTATGGTGAGTTTATTGCAAAAGTTAATCGATAGCAATCAACGCACTTTTTATCTAGATTATTGTGCTGAAATTTTGGCTCAAAAAGATGCCACTCGTTTGCCTTATATTTTAAAAAATCTCTCAAAGCAGGTTAATAAACCTCAAGGAAAATCTCTGGCAATCAAGAGGAAAAATATTTTAGATAAATCCGAAAAAAATAGCTCGGAAAAAGCCGAATGGTTATTATTATTAATCTATCTCCATTATCCTGAATATCGGGAAATAATTTTAGAATCTTTGGATGAAAAAGATTTAATTTTTAATCTGCCTGATTATCGTTGGTTATGGCAAGTAATTCTAGAGTTAGAACCCCAAATTACTAAACCAAGAGATTTGATGTCAGCTTTACAGAATCATTTATTGATGATAACCACAGACAAAAACCGTGATTTTAATTCTTTATTTCACTTAAATGAACATACCAGTCAGGAAATTTTGCAGCCAGAAGAACAGATCAAAGATGCTATTATAGCTATGGAAAAAATTAGTTTAATGGAATATCGTCGCTACTGTCAAGAACAATTAATTAATGCTCTCGACAGCAATCAACGGGAATTTTATCAGCAGGAATTTTATCAAACTGTTAATAAATTAATCGAAATTGATCCTCTCTACCAACAAGCTTAATTCTCTAATTGATTAGAAACTAGACAGTTGTTCAGCAATAATAGATACTAACTTATCCACTGCTCCGGCTTGTCCGCGCACTGCCCGCAATTTTTGCCGGATAGCCTCTAATTGTTCGGGATTTTCTAACCAAGATATAGCCATATTTGCCACTTCTTCTGGTTGTAATTCCCCCAATAATTCCGGAACAATTTCGGCACCAGCCCAAATATTTGGCCAGGCATATAAACGCTTTTTTCGCAATATATAGAGATTAATTATCTTAGCAAATAAAGAACCCACCCCCGGCAGTTGGGCTAATAAACCGGGTAAACCGTCCCAAGTTCTCATCGCGTCGAGTTGCTGAGTCGGTAGTAAAATAATCATCGGGATTGCCAGCGCCCCTAATTCAGCCGTATTAGCACCCACCGTCGTTAAAGCTAAATGACAGCGAGAAAGCTGGTTATGGGCGGGAAAAGCGGTAATTAGGTCAACTTTTACCCCCTTAGCTGTTTCTAGATAGGGTTTTTCACCGTTTTTTAATTTGGCAGCACTCCAACCAGTTTTATTAATCATCGGATTATAGCTAGGATCGGCAAATTTCGCCAAATAAGCTAAATTTATGGTAGGAGCAACGGGAATTAAGAATTTAGTCTGGGGATTGTGTGCGTGTATCTTTTCGGCAATGGCTAAGGTTAGGGGTACACCCTGAGCTAATTTCGAGGGTTTGGAACCGGGGAGGAGTGCAATTAAGGTAGCGTCATCAGGGGTGATAGCAGTGGGCAAATCCACCATTAAATCGCCGATAACGGTAAATTTATGCTGATATTGTTGTGGAATATTATTTAATACACTTGTATTCATCACGGCAAAGCGATCGATCCCCCGATACCAACGCGCTTCCCATTCCGCATAGATAACGGTGCGATAACCCAAACGTTTACCGATGGTGAGGGCAAAAAATTGATCGCCCCCTAAAAATAAAACGATGCCCTTGGGGTGCCAATCCCAATTATCGGCGGTTTTTCCCCAGAAAAGAAAATTAAAGAAGTTTTCTGGCGACTGGACTCGATCGACCTCTGGATATTTCCTAACTACTTCCGTTTCCGCCCCCATAGAATGAGTACAAGGGGAAAGAATCACCGAAATCCGCAACAGCGATCGAGCTTCTGTTAAGTTTTGTCGCAATCTCTTGACAACTGGACGCACCCATGTAGATATTTCTCCCGGGCCATTAGAGAGAATGAGAAGATCAACAGGAGAATCAAACATGATAAGTAGTCGTGCAAAATTAATGTCTTGGTTAGGATAGGCACTCATGCAAGGGGTAGTTAGATATGTGTAATTAATTTTGCGCGCGGTACTTATCAAGCAAAAAGTAAAAAGTTCCCTGTTGCGGTGTTGCCTACTTGCCATTGAATAAAGAACGAATTGCCTGATGTTTAGGGTGATCAAATTCTGGGGGAACCTTGCGGGTATCGGTAATCAACCAATCCAAGGCTGCCGCTTCCACATCGATCGCCGCGCCGGTTTTATCAACACAGTAGCGCCCAAAGACCAACTTATCCACCAAACGCGCCCCTGAACCGAGGCGAGAATATTCAAAAATAACGCTATTATCCACCGTCGCGCCGCCACAAATCCAACAATTCGGGCCAATCATACTCGGACCGACAATTTTCGCCCCGTCTTCAATGCGCGTCATTGCCCCGATATACACAGGTCCGGTGATATCGACTCGATCCCAGTTTACCCCCACATTTAAGCCCGTGTAGATGCCCGGTTTGACTTCGATGCCGGGGATAGCAACATTTTTAATTTCCCTGGATAACACCCCGCGAATTGCCTGCCAGTAGTCGGGGACTTTACCGATATCCACCCATTCAAAATCCATGTTTAAAGCGTAGAAAGGCGCAGCTTTAGCGACTAATTGGGGGAATAATTCGCCCCCGATGTCGTATTTACTATTAGGGGGAATAAAATCAATGATTTCTGGCTCAAAAATATAGATACCCGTGTTAATGCAGGTACTTAAAGCTTCATCGATGGCTGGTTTTTCTTGGAAACTGAGAATCCGTCCCTCCTCGTCGCTAACTACCACCCCATAACTGGATACTTCCTCTCTGGGGACGGTTTTGGTGACAATAGTGGCGATCGCTCCCTTTTCCCGATGCCATTTAACGGCTGCGGTTAAATCAAGATCGATCAGCGCATCACCACAGAGAACCACAAAAGTATCGTCAAAAAAGGGATTAAAATCTTGAATTCGTCGTAAACCACCCGCCGATCCTAGGGCATCACCGATTAACTCGCCCTCTTCGATTCTACCCTCGAAAGAATAGCCGATATGCACCCCAAAACGCTGACCATCGCGGAAATAACTCTCAATTTCTTCGGCTAAATGACTAACATTGACCATGATCTGATCAAAGCCATGCTGTCGCAACAGTTCCAACAAAAACTCCATCACCGGCTTTTGTAAAATCGGGATCAGGGGTTTGGGAATCGTATGGGTAATCGGACGGACGCGAGTTCCTTTGCCAGCCGCCAAAATCATGGCTTTCATCGATGTTTATTTCCTTTTGCGATCGAGGTTTGTAGTTAAATCATGCCTAGTGTATCATTACCGGCTCGGAATCAGTGGTTATCGATCCTCTTGGGGGTACCTCGAAAAATAGATTTACTTCAGCATTGCACCGCCTGAAACCCTGATGAAAGCTTGGTTTATTCTCAATTAGTGCGAAGATTTTCTCAATAAGTCCAATTGATCGAGCTACCCCTTAGTAATTGATAACGGAAAAAAGTGAGAGATTTAACCCAGATTACACTGATGGACAAAATTAACCAATCAACTTTGCTGTAACTCATACTACTCAGTCCTCTAGGCTAAGATGATCAAAAAAACGCAAGTTTTTAAATTGATGGGACAAAAAAGTGGCTCTTCTCGACTTTGTGTGATCATTTTTGCTTATATGCTTACTGGGAAAGACTTTTAGGACTATTTTGCCGAAGAAACTATCACTATAGGCCTCGTTTCCACACAGAAACCAGAAGAGCCGGTGTTCTAGGGAAAAGTTAATTGATATCTAGCTGTTTTTTGGGTGGGGGAATGCTTTTTGGCACTGTTCTGGGGTAACTTCGTTATTTTCTATAGGATATCGTATCGAGAAAAGTTTAGGCTCTTCGGTAATTGTTATGCAAATAATTAACTGAAAATAAAATTAGATAAGAGAGCCTACGCCCAAAAGTAGCTGAAATTCATATAAAGAAGGACTTAAGGCACAAATAGGTTAATACCAAAAGATAGACAATTGAGT
>NZ_JADBRW010000188.1:0-3744 GCF_020247025.1 Microcystis sp. M109S1 | reverse complement strand
TCTGCTCTTTCTTCTTCTTTAAGAGCTTTTTGTAAGTTTTTCTTTTCTTCTAAATCTAGGAAATCTTTAGCTGGCATAAGTAGAATTTTTCTCAAGTTACTATTTCTATTTTAGGTGGTTTAAGTGCGTTTTAGCTTAATAGATTTCTGGCGTTGCTGATTTGTGATAGGAATCTTCTTGTGTGGGGTTTTTAAAACCTGGAGCCAAACTAGCTTTCTAGCTCTTGCCTTCTGCCTTTCCTAACCAAGAAGTTAATTTCATCCTATTACTTATTGATACCTTGAGTCAGCAAGGCCAGCAGCAGAAAAATTAATTCTGACTTAAAAATAAACTGGGCAATCCGATAAGATTATCTTGCTTAAAAAAGATCGAATTTTGTTGTCGCAATTTACCGATTAATCTTGTTACTGTTACTCTGGTAGTGCCGATGGCGCTGGCAATTTGAGCGTGAGTTAGGGGATAGGGAAGATAATAGCCTTCCACACAGGGTTGACCGTATTCTTCCAATAATAGAACCAAGAACCCCATTAATCGATCGAGGGAGCGTTTTTGACCGAGAATACTCAACCAAAATAACTTACGCTGGTATTGATGGCGAAAAGTTTCCATAACAGCCGATCGCAATTGCGGCCATTTTTCTAGGTCTTCCCAGTATAACCAGACTAACTCGGTTTGGTCTAGATGAGCTTGGGCTTGTAATTGAAAGGGAAATTGAGAAAAAATCTCAAAGGGTTGACCTGCACCCACAAAACCGAGAAATACTTCCTCGCTATCGGCAATAGATAGTTTACGGGGGGATTTTTGGTCGATAACGTTAACTTGTGCCTTGCCAACAATACGAATCGCCCCAGATTCCACAAAGTATAACAGTCCGGGGCGCGTGGCTACTCTTTCATCTTTGGCAAAGGTATGGTTACGATAATGGGATTTTGCCCAGTTAAAGATTTCTGTTTCTTGACCGATTAAGGGGATAAAATCCGACGAAGGAACCGAAGAAGACATTAAAATTAATAACCCACTGGGGCGTTGAGGGAACTGTAAACTAATGTAACAAAAAATTTCTGCGATTGGGGGGGGTCTTGTGGCTGCTAGATGGTTATTGGTCAATAATCCCTAAAAGTCGCGGAGATTGAGCAGATAGGAGAATTATTAAGTATTCTTGGCAGTATCCCCGCCCCAATGTTACAAAAGCTAGATAATTGCTTTATCTATTCTTAACTTTTTCTCGCTTTTCTGGGGACTATGGCTTAGGATAGGATGCGTAACTATAATTTTCTATCCGATGATAAATGATAGATGATAGTTGATAGATAACTTAAATTTATACTTTTACTTAAAAACTTCGGTCAAACTTGTATGAATAGCATTAGACAAAAAGTTGAATCCCTCTTGAATCAATTACCAGATGATTGTTCAATTGAAGATATTCAGTATCATTTATACGTTCTAGAGAAGGTGCGTCAAAGTTTGAACGCTGGCTCTCTAGAGAATACAATCCCCCAAGAAGAAGTTGAGGGTCTTTTAAACAAATGGCTGATCGAGTGAATTATCGCCTTGTCTGGTCGCCCAAAGCAATTGAAGACGTGGATGCGATCGCATCTTATATTAGTCGGGATTCCCCTTCCTACGCGGCGGCCGTCGTGCGCCGAATTCTTGATATCAGCTATTCTTTAGAAAATTGTCCCCTAGAAGCGAAAAAATGCGCCGAATTTAGCGATGATACCATCCGAGAAAAGTCTGCCTACTCCTATCGTCTGATCTATCAAATTCAAGGGTCAGTAGTTATTATAGCGGCGATCGTCCATAGTAAGCATTTCTTGGATTGATCTAGTCAGTGATCAGTTATCAGTGATCAGTTATCAGTGATCAGATTTGAGTTTTCAGTTCACAAGGGCCGAATCTAAAACCAAATTTGTTAAGCTAAAAGCCTGAATCTACTCAGTTTCTAACCTTCTTTTTAGGTAGGAGAATTGCCAGATTCTTTCTTGGAGCCTATTGCCTGTTGCCTATTGCCTTCAGTTTACTGATTACTGATTACTGTTTACTGATCACTGAAAAGTCCCCCACCCCCCAATTTTGAGCCTAATTCCCGCTTAATCCGGTTGAGAATCGAGGTTTCATCGAGGGAATCGAGAATACTGGCTACCACTGCCTTCGGGCCATCGGGTCCCCAAGTGGCCCCATTAGCGAGATAGGTTTTCGTCACTTGGCCGATCGCGTAACAGGATACACCGGCGACTCCCGCTTGAGTTAGGGCGATCGAAGTATAGGGAAGGAGAGAAATGCCGCCAGTGGCAGGAATCGAGAGGCCAAGCAGTCCTTTTAGGGAACTTAAGCCCAAAACCGCTAAAAATTCGCTGGCACTAATGCCTCCCATATTGAGGGCAATTTTTTGTAAAAGAGCGATCGCCCCCTGACGAGTTAAATCGATGCCGTATAAGCGAGAAAGAGCGAGAATCATAGCCAGATCGATAACTGCTCCCGTAAACAGATCCAACACCGTCACCGGATTAAGAGCGATCGCCGATGCTTTGATCATCACTGCTTTTTGAATCAATTGATTAGCACCGCGATCACGGATAGCCATTTTGCGGGCGACAATTTGCTCGTTTACCTCGTCTGCATACAGCATAGAATTGAGTGCTACCAGCGATTTACCCTCTCGCTCTAGAATTTCCAAAATTTTGAGTTTCAGGGCTTCTATCTGGGGTTTTCCTCGAAATCGTTGCGTTTTTAGCCGCCCATCCTGCCCTTTAACCATCTCCGCCAGGAGGGGAGAGGCTGCCACCATAACAATCTCATCGGGGGAGAGTAATTCTTTCACCCGTTCTGAGGCGATTTTCTCATAGATAGCGAGGCGATCGACTTCTGGATACTGATCGATTTTATTAAAGACCAAAATCATCGGTTTTCCCGCTTCCCGCAACTTGGCCAGGGCGGAAAATTCCACTTTGGTCATATCACCGGAGATGATAAAAAGGATTAAATCCACCTGCTGCGCCACCTGACAGGCGAGAATTTCCCTCGTTTGCCCATCTACCTCATCAATACCGGGAGTATCAAGCAATTGCACCTGAGCATTACCATGGCCGTTCAGGGTCAGACGCGCTAGATTGGGGAAAGTATCATCGCTGCTTAACTGCCAATTTACCCCTTTAATGGTGCGGGTAACTCCGTGTAGAGGACCGGTTGTAAAGATTTCTTGACCGACCAGAGCATTTAAAATCGAGGATTTTCCCCGGCCCACCAGACCAAAAGCGGCAATTTGAATCAGGGATCGATCGAGTTTTTCTAGCAGTCCCACTAGGCGCTCAATCTCCGCTTCTAGACCAATTTTCTCGATCGAGGTAAGATCCAGACGCTCAACAAGTTTGCTCAGAGAATTGCGCGCCTGATTATAGTTGAGTTCTTCTTGAATAGTGCCGACACCTCGAAGCGCTTGTTCTAGGTCTTCGGTATTCCAAGCTCGATCGAGGAACGGGTCAGAGGTCATTTCAGTTATCAGTTATCAGTTATCAGTGACTGAGTGGGTGGGTGTTAAAAATTGTCAGATACTCCCCTTATCAAGGGGGTATCCATCTTCAATTTAATTATAACCAGCTTATTATCGAAAATTTGGGTTAAAACCCCGTCGTTTTACGACGGCTTTAAGCTACAATGGAAAAAGCGATAACCAAGCTAAAAACTGAACCTTGACAACAGATAGTAGGGGGTTTCGTTCAGAAAAGACTTCAAATTCGGCCT
>NZ_JADBRW010000187.1:0-2662 GCF_020247025.1 Microcystis sp. M109S1 | reverse complement strand
TTATTGTAAACTAATCTTACACAGCCCAAAGTGCGCCGCAATAGCGACTCTTGTTCGGGTGTGGGGTAAAATCGAAACGAATAGGCTTTTTCCATGTCTCACATTTTAGCATATATTTCGTAAATGTGTTAATATTTAACAGTAAAGCCAACCTAGAACGACGGGGTTTCAGACCCAAATTTTCGATGATTAAAATAGGATCACCTTGAACTTTTCCTATTCCCCTTGAGTTGCTTGTCTAACCTGTTCGATCTCTGTCGCCGTCCGTTTTACGGCGGCGAGGATGTCAACATTGCTTTACCCTCAAGACATTTACCTTTAGTCAACTCATGCAAATTACTCTCAATCTTGATGACTCCCTTCTCAATGAAGCTTTTCAATTGACCAACCTTGCTAATCAAGAGGAGGTGATTAACTTAGCTCTAGAGGAGCTAGTGCGATCGCGCCGCAAAAAAAACCTTCTTGATCTTGCTGGAAAAATTCAATTTGCCCCAGATTTCGACTATAAAGCTCTGCGTGAGACTCGTCATGCTGCTGATTGATACATCAGTTTGGATCAGTATCTTCCGTGATCGCACAGGTCAAGGCCGACAAAAACTCGAAATACTGATTAACGGTCGTGACGTTTTCCTGACACGATTCACTCAGCTTGAACTGCTTCAGGGAAGTTTGAATGAAAAAGAGTGGACTTTGCTCTCTACCTACCTCGAACTTCAGGATTACGTTGAATTGGCGAATAATTCTTGGCAAGCAGCCGCGCGAATCTTCTACGATCTGCGCCGTCAGGGACTAACAGTTCGGAGTCCGATTGATTGCTGTATTGCCCAAGTCGTTTTAGATAATAATTTACTGTTGATTCATAATGATCGAGACTTTGAAACGATTGCTCAAGTGCGATCGCTGCCACACCTTCGTTTTCAACCTTGAACCCTCTAATTGTACTTGAAGGGTATTTGTGGGGTTGCCGATTTTTACTTGATGGCTATCGGCAAAAGATAGCCACCAGCAATTGTATCAATTTGTAAAAGATGGTTGACGTTTGTGCCAATCGGTGGATTGTTCGTAGGCGTGGGCGACGTGAAATAATTGATCTTCGCGCAACACATTACCGACTAATTGTAAACCGATCGGCAAACCTTGCCCATCAAAACCGCAGGGAAGACTTAACCCGGGTAAACCGGCTAAATTGACGGGAATAGTCATTAAATCTGATAAATACATACTCAGAGGCTCCGCGGTTTTTTCCCCCGCTTTAAAGGCTGTGGTCGGTGAAGTGGGAGAAACTAACACATCTACCGATTGAAAAGCTCGATCGAAATCCTCTTTGATCAAAGTCCTCACCTTTTGCGCTTTTAGGTAATAAGCATCATAATAACCCGCCGAGAGGGTATAGGTTCCCAACATAATCCGGCGCTTGACTTCCGCACCAAAACCCTGAGCGCGAGTCTTGGTGTACATATCAATTAAACTATCGGCATCTTCCCGAATACCGTATTTAACCCCATCGTAACGGGCTAAATTCGCCGATGCTTCCGAGGGGGCGATAATGTAGTAGGTGGGCAATCCGTAACGGAAACGGGGACAGGAAATCTCTTTAATTGTGGCACCGAGGGCCTTTAACTGCTCTAAAGCTCGATTAACTGCCTCTGCCACCACCTGATCCAAACCTTCCCCGAAAGTTTCCTTAATTACGCCAATTTTTAGCCCTTTTAAACTGGTTTTGAGGAATTGGCTATAGTCGGGAATCGGCAGATTGAGACTGGTGGAATCTTGGGGATCGTAACCTGCGATCGCTTGTAATAAAATCGCCGCATCTTCTACTGTACGACCAAAGGGACCGATCTGATCGAGAGAAGAAGCGTAAGCCACCAAACCAAAGCGAGAAACCAAGCCATAGGTCGGTTTTAGCCCGACAACGCCACAAAATGAAGCCGGTTGACGAATTGATCCCCCCGTATCCGATCCTAGGGCAATCACGCATTCTTGAGCGGCCACAGCCGCAGCCGAACCCCCCGAAGACCCCCCCGGCACCCGGGATAAGTCCCAAGGATTAGCGGTAACGTGATAACCGGAGTTTTCCGTGGAACTACCCATGGCAAACTCGTCTAAATTGGTTTTACCGACGATAACTGCCCCTAAATCCCGTAATTTTTGGGTAACGGTGGACTCGTAGGGGGGGACAAAATTCTCTAAAATCCGGGAAGCGCAGGTGGTGGGGATACCCTTGGTGCAGAGATTATCTTTTAATGCGATGGGAATACCGGCCAACAGATGCAGAGACTCACCCCTGGCGATTTTCTCGTCCACTTTTTGGG
This sequence comes from Microcystis sp. M109S1, assembly GCF_020247025.1. NCBI lineage: Bacteria > Bacillati > Cyanobacteriota > Cyanophyceae > Chroococcales > Microcystaceae > Microcystis > Microcystis sp. M109S1. Next base: position 347 of record NZ_JADBRW010000187.1, on the reverse strand, counting down.
CTTGCGCTAGGGCTAAATCTGGGGTTAAATGGAGAAAGCTTTTTACTTGTGGTTCGATCGCTTCAATACGAGCGAGAAATTCTGTAGCGATTTCGACGGCTGTTTTTTCTTTATTAACGAGTTGTTGATGCAGTTGACGAATCGAAGTCATGTTCAGTTACCGGTTACCGAAATTTTGGGTTAAAGCCCCGTCCTTTTAGGACGGATTTTTAAACTATAGCTTGTTAACTTAACTTTTATTGTGCTATACTGATTTTATCTAAGTACCCCCTGCGTAAAATGTTTGTCTTAGAGTTTAAAGTTAAAGCTAAAACTCAACAGTATCAAGCCATAGACGATGCTATTCG
>NZ_JADBRW010000186.1:0-10001 GCF_020247025.1 Microcystis sp. M109S1 | reverse complement strand
TAGTATTGCGGTATTTCTACCGTTTCTCCATCGCTGTTAGCATAGAAAACTTTTAATCCCACATCCAACCCTACACATTTTTTAGTAGGTTCAAGAGGTTTTGCATATTCCCGAACATCTAAATTAATACAGAATTGGACACAATAACCGTCAGCACGTTTGACAATCCTTACCCGTTTAATTTGGTCTATAGGATAAAAGTTTAAGTCTCTAGTTCCTTTCAGTTTAACCGTTCCGATGTTTTTCTTGTCGGTAAAAGTAATTTTCTTTCTATCCTCTGATAGTTGACCTCAGGAGTTTTTATATTCCACAGAACGATTATTTCTCTGAAACTTAGGATAACCTTTTTTACCTTTTATTTTTTTCTTACAATTGTCATAGAAACGAGCAATAGCTGACCAAGCCCGTTCTGCTGATGCTTGTCTAGCTGTAGAGTTAAGGTCATCCGCAAACTTGAACTGTTTGGCGAGAACTGCACAATATTTATTGAGAGAATATTTATCGATTTTGTCTTCTCTCTTGGCATCCATCCAAAGCCTTAATGCTTTGTTTCTGATGAATTGTACTGTACGAATAGCCTCATCAATGGCAGAACACTGACTTGGTTTAACCACGGCTTTCATTTCTAAGACAATCATTGTTTATCGACCTCAAACAACTTTCTTTATGCTAACATATCCAGCACAAAACTGTCAAGGATTTAGTGGTGCTTCGCTGTTCTATATTGGTCGGGTTTCATCCCGTCAGTGAAACTGAGGGTCTTCACCCGACATTTAAGATAAAACCATCCACACCGACAAAGGAGGTGAGGGGCGACCAGTTTAAAATATCCTCTAAAATTGATTGATAGCCTTGCACATTGGGATGAAGTCCATCTGCCATTAATCTTTCTTGGCACCACAGATCACCCCGGTCCATCCAGAGATCAAATAAATCGAGATAGGGAATATTTTGCTCTAGACAAGCTTGTTTAGTGGTTTCTTTAAAACGATACTGATCGCCATGGTTGAAGTAAAAGCAATCTAAAAAGGGCATTTTCCGCTCATCCACGGGAATCATACCTATAAACAAAACCGGGCAAAGAGAACGGGCCCGGGCGAGTAAATGTTCGATTTGAGTTTGAAAAAGATCGTGATCGGTGTAGGTGCGACCATCGGGCCGGCCCAAGCGGGCTGTATCATTAACACCGACGGAGAGAAGAATCAGGTCAGGGAGACGATTGCGAATTTCCCCTCTGAGACGAAATTCCTGTTCTAAACGTTCGGACACTTGTACCACTCGATCGCCGCGAATACCCAAATTATACAGGGCATGACCGGCACTTTCCATCCACAAACGACGTAGGCGCTCGGCCCAACCGCCACCCACAGGGTCGCCATAGCCATACACAAGGCTATCACCTAAAGCGACGATTTTGAGGGGATGGGGCATGATTAGGCCTTTGTCTTTAGTAGGTAAACGAGAAAGAGTTTGCATGATCGCTCGATCGAATCGGTTGTCCTTTACACTTGTAAACGAATTTGGTTAAACTGTCCGTGTATTATACTACATTAGAAAATTTTTCCTGCCAGCTAACTTAGATATCAGCTAGGCACTGACACTGACCAGTATAAAGCACGCAGCCCGATGATCATTCCTTCCCTCCGAGTGATTTTCGGGCTAAATCTACTATAGAATTTATGATTAAACCCTAGATAACTCGATGACTACTCGTTTACGACGCGCGGTTCAAGACCGAGAATTTTTGATTACAGCCGAGATTACTCCCCCGAAAGGTGGTAATGCCAGTCATATGCTAGAAATGGCCCTCTGGCTAAAAAATCGCGTTCATGCGGCTAATATTACCGATGGCAGTCGCGCCGTAGTGCGAATGTCCTCTCTGGCAGCCTCCGCTATTCTCTATCAACACGACATTGAACCCATCTGTCAAATGGCCTGTCGCGATCGCAATGTGATCGGATTACAAGCAGACCTAATGGGCGCTCATGCTTTAGGATTGAGAAATATACTAGCTTTAACTGGAGATCCCGTCAAAGCAGGAGATCATCCCCAAGCTAGGGCAGTTTTTGACCTAGAATCGGTACGTTTGTTAAAATTAATCGATAAATTGAATAAAGGTTTTGACTTTAACGATAAATCTTTACCTGATGGACCTCTAGAACTTTTTGCCGGGGCTGCCGTCGATGTGCAGTCAAAAAGTTGGTCTGGTCTTCAACGCCGTTTTGAGCGTAAAATCGAAGCAGGAGCGCAGTTTTTTCAAAGTCAATTAGTTACGGATTTCGAGTGCCTTGATAAGTTTATGCAGCAGGTGGCATCCCTCGCCGATAAACCAGTTCTAGCGGGAATTTTTCTGTTAAAATCGGCTAAAAATGCCGTATTTTTAAATAAAAATGTGCCGGGGGTACAAATTCCCGACCAGATCATTCAAAGACTCGCCGATGCAGCTCATCCTCTCGAAGAAGGCATCAAAATCGCCGCCGAACAAATAAAATTAGCCCAGCAGTTATGTCAAGGTGTCCACATCATGGCGATTAAACGGGAGGATTTAGTCCCGAAAATTCTCGACGCGGCTGGTATCCCGCCAATACATAACTGAGATGAAAAGTCAATAGTTTTTATAAAAAATTAACTTTCCTTTTGACTGGCGGTCTTTTGACAAGAATTCTACCCCTAACCTAGGATGGGAAGGCTCAAAGCATCTTCGGGATTAAAAGCATGGATTCCAATCTAGGTCAAGAAAAAGAGAATAGTTGCGGTAATTCCGGGCGAAAATGGTTGTCGATCGGTATTGCCCCCACTGGTATAATTTCTATTGGCATTGTTCCCATGGGCGTTATTTCCATCGGTATTGTTCCTATGGGAGTGGTTTCCATTGGAACCGTGGCCATGGGGACAATTGCGGCCGGTTTTGTTTCTATGGGACTTTTCAGTATTGGTAGCGTTGGGATGGGATTAAATAACGGCCATTTTTCCAATCTTAATTCCCCCCCTGCTGAATCTCCCCATAAACATCATCAGCATTAAAATCAAGATTTGACCAGCAATCATGAATTATTCCATCCGTGCTGCCGTTGCTACCGATGTCAAGGCTATTTTTGACTTAATTGTTGCCTTAGCAGCCTATCAAGAACTCAGCCATTTAATGACAGGAAATAGTCAAGCTTTAGGGGATCATTTATTCGGAGAAAAACCCTACATCGAAGCATTGGTGGCGGAAGTAGAGGGTAAAATAGTCGGTTTTGCCCTATTTTTTGCTAACTATTCCACCTTTATCACTAAACCGGGGCTTTACCTAGAAGATATCTTCGTTTTACCCGATTATCGCAGTCAAGGTATCGGGAAAGCTTTACTAATTGCTGTGGCTAAAATTGCCGTCGCTAGGGATGCAGGACTTTTAGAATGGACTGTCTTAGAGTGGAATCAACTGGCGATCGATTTTTATGGAAAAATGGGGGCTAAGGTCTTCAAAGAGTGGCAAATTTGTCGTCTCACCGGGACTGCTTTAACGGAATTAGGTAATAGTGATAAATAAGTCAGAGCTTTTGTGGCTCCTGGAACTTTGTGATCGATCGAGACTCCTTGCTATACTAGACCTCTGACACTGGCTTTCCTCATTGGTGCAGAATGCAACCCACAGACTCGAATAAATTTACCGAACAAGCTTGGGATTCGATTGTTAAATCGCAAGAAATTGCGCGACGCTTTAAAAATCAGACCTTAGAGGTGGAACACGTTATTATTGCCCTCCTAGAGCAGAATAACGGTCTAGCCACCCGGATTTTACAAAAAGCTAATATTGAAATTCCGCGACTGCAACAACAGCTAGAAGTCTTCACCAACCGACAGCCGAAAGTGGCCATCGTCGATCAATTATACCTAGGTCGTGGTCTCGATCTGCTGCTCGATCGAGCGGAAGCATCCCGGGAAAGTTGGCAAGATAAATTTATCTCCGTCGAACATCTTCTCGTCGGTTTTGCCGAAGATGAAAGGGTTGGCCGGAAATGTTTACGCACCTTCAATCTTGACCCCCAAGATTTAGAATTAGCTATCAAAGCTATTCGCGGCACTCAAAAGGTTACTGAACCCAATCAAGAGGAAAAATACGAAGCTTTAGATAAATATGGCCGGGATTTAACAGCAGCGGCCAAAGAAGGCAAATTAGACCCGGTTATCGGTCGCGATGAAGAAATTCGACGGGTGGTACAAGTCCTCTCGCGACGGTCGAAAAATAACCCGGTTTTAATCGGTGAACCGGGGGTAGGAAAAACCGCTATAGCTGAAGGATTAGCTCAACGGATTGTTAACGGAGATGTTCCCGAATCTTTGAAAAATCGTCAGTTAATTTCCCTCGATATGGGAAGTTTAATCGCTGGGGCAAAATATCGAGGCGAATTCGAGGAAAGATTGCGGTCAGTTATGAAAGAAGTTACCCAATCAGAAGGGCGAATTATTCTCTTTATCGATGAACTACATACCGTTGTCGGTGCGGGTTCTAGGGAAGGGGGATCGATGGATGCGGGCAACCTATTAAAACCTATGTTAGCTCGGGGAGAATTGCGCTGTATTGGGGCGACAACTTTAGATGAATATCGCAATCATATTGAAAAAGATCCCGCTTTAGAAAGACGTTTTCAACAGGTTTATATTAAGGAACCTTCCGTGGAGGATACTATCTCAATTCTGCGGGGTTTAAAAGAACGTTATGAGCTGCATCATGGGGTGACAATTACCGATTCGGCCTTAGTGGCAGCAGCTACCTTATCCCATCGTTATATTAGCGATCGCTTTTTACCAGATAAAGCGATCGATTTAGTCGATGAAGCGGCGGCCAAATTAGAGGTAGAAAGTACCACTAAACCCGCCGATTTGGAAATGATAGATCGTCGCTTAATGCAGTTACGGATGGAAAAATTCTCCTTAGAAAAAGAGGAGAAAAAAGATCGAGCTTTTCAAGAGCGTTTAGAAAGAATTATCGAAGAAATTGAGGAATTAGAAAGTAAACAAAAGCCCCTCGCTGACCAATGGCAAACGGAAAAACATATCGCCGAGGAAATTAAATTATTGCGAGAGGAAGAGGAACAATTGCGCCTACAGGTGGAACAGGCGGAACGGGCTTATGATCTCAATAAAGCGGCCCAATTAAAGTATGGCAAACTAGAAATTTTACAGGGGGAATTAGAAGTAAAAGAAAAAGAACTAGAAACTATTCAAGCGGCAGGTTCTACCCTGTTAAGACAACAGGTAACTGATGCCGATATTGCCGAAATAGTTGCCCGTTGGACAGGAATTCCCGTCAATCGTTTAATGGAATCGGAACGACAAAAATTATTAGAATTAGAGTCTCATTTACAGAAAAAAGTTGTCGGACAAAATGAAGCGGTCACGGCAGTAGCAGCGGCGATTCGACGAGCGCGCGCGGGAATGAAAGATCCCTCCCGTCCGATTGGTTCATTCCTATTTATGGGACCTACAGGAGTGGGTAAAACCGAGTTAGCGCGGGCCTTAGCGGGGTTACTGTTCGACTCCGAGGAGGCCATGGTTCGCATCGATATGTCGGAATACATGGAAAAACACGCGGTTTCACGGTTAATCGGCGCGCCTCCGGGTTATGTGGGTTACGAGGAAGGGGGACAACTATCGGAAGCGGTGCGTCGTCGTCCCTATTCTGTGGTTTTATTGGATGAAGTGGAAAAAGCCCATCGGGATGTTTTTAACATTTTATTACAAGTGCTTGACGATGGGCGCATTACCGACTCTCAGGGGCGCGTGGTGGATTTTCGGAATACGATTATCGTGATGACCAGTAATATTGGCAGTGACCATATTTTAAATGTTTCCGAAGATGCCGATTATGAGGAGATGCGGAAACGGGTTTTAACAGCTTTGCGGAGTCATTTTCGTCCCGAATTTTTGAATCGTATCGACGATTTAATTATTTTCCATACCCTCAAAAAAGAAGAATTGCGTTACATTGTTCGTCTGCAATTACAGCGTCTGGAAAGATTATTAGCAGAACAAAAAATCAATCTAGAATTAACTGCGGCAGCAGAAGATCATATCGTTACTGTTGGTTACGATCCTACCTACGGTGCGCGGCCTTTAAAACGCGCTATCCAACGGGAGTTAGAGAATCCTTTAGCCACAAAAATTCTCGAACAAGCTTTTATGGAAGGGGATACGGTAGTAATTGATTGTCTGGATGAAGTGTTAAGTTTTAGCAAAAAGGAGCTAGAAAAGGAAGGGCAAACATTAGAATTAGCTGTGGTTAACCTCAGTTCAGATTAAAACCAGACAGGGGATATATTCCCCTCCAATTCAGCCAAGATAAACAGAATTTTGCCCCAAAAGTTCTTGTGAATCCAGCTAAACAGGTTTTACCTATCTAGCTGACTGCCTATTGCTGTAACTGATGACCACAGCTACTACAAAAGCGATCGGTTGCCGCTACTTTTGCCCCGCATTGACGACAAAATCGGACTTTGCTGACGGTTTTTGTGTCTCCCATGCTCATTTTCATATCTCCCATTTGCATTTCCATGGGGGCAAAATTCATCGACATATTACCCATTTTCATCGGTTGCATCGGTTGCATCGGTTGCATCGGTGAGGAGGAGAAACTGGTAGCAGTGGTCGATTGAGAGGACTGAGAAACTCCAGAGGTATGAGGAGAGGAAAAACCGATACTGCTTCCTTGAATTTGGATTCTGTGGGGTCCGGTTTCAGTGATAATTTCAATAATTGCCCCTTGGGGAATTATCTCTATTTGGGGTTCTTTTGTCCAAACTCCCGTAGCAAAACTACTGCTAGACTGCTGTTGTTGTCCCACAGCACCACTAGCGAGAGTTACAATCGTCTGCATCCCTTGATTATTGAGATAGAGACTTTGTCCTGTGGGTAATTCACTATAAATAGCCATATTTTTGACAGTGAAAAGTAAAAAGTAAAAACCTAGTTCACACCCCTAGGATCCAGTCTAGCGAGGATACAAATGTTAGAGGATTTTCTTAAGAATTTTATCGACAAAAAAAGGGTGGTTTAACCCACCCTCACCATGTCTCAAGAAAACAAACTTTTTAACGGACGCTACCAGCTAATTTATCGACCCGAATCGGTTTCATCAGGTACAATTTGAGGAATTGCCAAGCGTTAGAGGCGAAGATAGGCAATTTCTTCAGGAATTTAACCGGTGCGGGACTGTTTTCGCTATCGATCGCCCGTAATCCCTCGTTATTGCCAACACAAATCTCTAGGCGATCATAAAATTCAGGACTATCCACATCGAGAACAATCGGGAAGACGCGGCCAGCGGTTTCATTGGTCTTCTCGATTACATACTTATCGTACTCGCGAGCGTCTAAACCGAGAATGGCGTAGAAACCAGAACGCTGAGTATCATTGAGATACATAGTAGCGAAGACCGAAAGCAGGAAGAAACGACACCAGAGACGAGCGCGCCAATCATTAAGAATATCAGGCTGCGCGCGCATGATCGCATCAAAGAAGTCCCCGTGACGGTTTTCGTCTTGACACCAATTCTCGAAGAAGTTAAAAATCGGATAAACCCGATCTTCGGGATGTTGTTCGAGATGACGATAAATGGTGATATAGCGCCAGTAGCCGATTTTTTCGGAAAGATAGGTGGCGTAGAAGATAAATTTCGGTTTAAAGAAGGTGTAGTTACGGCTTTTGGTTAAAAATCCCAAGTCAAGGGAGAGGTTAAAATCCGATAAAGCCTTATTAAGGAATCCAGCGTGACGCGCTTCGTCCCGGGACATGAGGTTAAAGCATTCCGCGAGGAGGGGATTTCTGTTTTTTAAACGTCTGCCGAGTTCTTTGTAGAGAAGAAAGCCGGAAAATTCAGCCGTGCAGGATCTTTCCAGAAATTCCACGAATAAGCGGCGGGTTTCGCCATCAATATGCTCCCAAGAGCGATCGAATTCTTGATTGCGAACGAAGTGATGCCGGTTATAATCGGTACGGAATTCCTCTAAAATCGCTTTCAGTTCTTCCTCGTTAGCGGCGATCGACATTTCCGCCATCGCTTCAAAATCAGTGGTGTAGAAGCGGGGAGTGAGGATCGTTTCTTTAGCGGGAACTTTTATACCCGGACGGATTTCCTCGAATTCTGGTTTTTGGATCGTGCTGACCATAGGGATTATTGGTTTTACTCTGGGATGATGATTGAGACGAGTAAAGGCTCTGAGATGATAATGACCAGCCGTGAAAAAACGGCTAGGATTCACTATAGCAAGCTCTCAGCCCTAGACTCTCTTCCTGTTCATTAAAAGTTACAACTCTTAATTAAGCTGTGTGAACAAACGCGGCTTTTTCGCTCCCAGTCTTGACAAATGTTCGGAGAGGTGGGGTGTGGGGTTTGTTCAGTGATCGGTAAACAGTCATCAGTAATCGGTGAACTGAAAACCCACATCTGATAACAAAGGCCGAATCTAAAACCTAATTGGTTAAGCTAAAAGCTTTGATGTGCTTAGTTTCTACCTTCCTAGAATCCCGGAAAACTCCCGTTATTTTAGCTTATTGTCAGGAATTTAGTTAACAAGGTTTTTGGCAATATGCTAATCTGGCTAACAAGCTTTTGGGCGTGATATGGGGAAAACTTCTTGTGATCACGCCTAAATGGATTGTTATACAGAAGGTTGACCCATATCGTTACCCCGGAGAGTGTTATAGAGAAAGTTTCCGTATAATATTTAGTTCGGCGAAGGAAGCGACGTTGATGACCATCCACACTTCGGGCGACGCTATCGCCCCCAAGTACTCCATCATCATTCCAGGGGAGACCGTGGCCCGTGCTTCGGACTACCTGGAAAGGTTGCGAGCCAGCCGGACACAACCTGGAGACTGTCTGCGTGAGCGCCTCCAGGACTCGAACCTTCAAGCACTGACAGAACTGGAGCTTCTCGGCAAGTTGCTCGACACCAAGCGACCTCAGATCTTCGCCGAGATGGCCGTGTCCGGAGACGGCTCCGATTGGAACCTGACCGAACTCGGTCTACTGGGCGATATCTCGATCGCTGTACCGGTGACCGTCTTCGACGACGGCAACCATCGTTCCCCGACGCCGCACGCACCTCCCTTTTCGGCGATGTTGGTATTTACTCCAGGCGCTCTCCTGTGTAATGGCTGGGGGAATACCCCGGCCGATTGGAGCGAGGCGACTGCGGCGGATGGGCGGTTGTCTACAGAGGGGTACTACAACCTGTACCGGCGCAGACTCTTGCCAGTCTTCCGGTATATAAACTGCCGAGCAGCTAAGCCGCAATCCGCCTTCGTGACCGTACCGGGCCTCGGCTGCGGGCAGTTCGCCGGTCCGTTCCGGGGTCAACTTGGCGCGCATTTGCAGATGGCTTTGCAGAGACTCTTGACCGAGCACGGCACCTCTCTTCCAAACCTGAAGGCCGTCTACTTCGACCCGTACAGCGAGTGCGAAAACGCCCGCGTCGAGATTGAAGGCATATCGTTCATAGTCCGTCCGCTGCGGCTGCCGGGGAACGAGGAGAAGTCGCAGCTGTGCCACCCGGTCGCCTATGCGGAGCGGGGCGACGATTTTTCTGGATGCGCCCTGTACAGTTTGGTCGCCTGGGACCATGTCTCTTGGCCGGGCAACGACTTCTTCGGGGGCTCTCGCGCCACCGACGATGGTGTCAAGGCCGCCGCGACCAATTCGATGTCGGCGCTTACCGGTGTTGAGGGGCAGTACGACCCAGGGCAGGGGAAGTACCAGCCACCTCAGCCCTACCGCAACTGGGAAGCGGTGGTCGAAGATGGCAAGCGCACGCGACGCCTCCGATTGTGGAACCCGTTGACCGTGTGGCAGCTGTAGGGTGCGTTCCCTAATGTGACTCCCACTGCTCCACCGATCGATTTTGGGGAACGCACCATGCACATTTATTGAAGCTGTGGGTTAAAGTGCGATGCCGCTCTGGTGGGTTGAGTTCTGGATTGGCAACCTGTCACCGAGCAAACCCGACGATGTTGGAATG
>NZ_JADBRW010000185.1:0-2962 GCF_020247025.1 Microcystis sp. M109S1 | reverse complement strand
TCCCCCATACAGAAATACTAAAAAATTAACAAAACCCTTACTGCAGGTCGCTTCTAAGAAAAAATTGACAAGCCGTCAATGGGGACATTTTCCCCTTGAAAATGGCTGTACCGTTGACTGTATCTGGAGTAGAGCGATGACCTAGAGTTGGCTGTACAGTGATCGCTAACCTTAATATAACAGATGGTGTCATTAATCTCTAGAGTCAGCGATTCACTCTGTAGTCATGTTTTTGATGGTTTTCTGCCCGGAAACAAGCTATAATGGTCGAAAGGTCAAATTTGAAAAATTTTGCCTCAAACCCTATCTGCGTAAGGATTTCAGGAGTTTGTAGCCAGTATTTAATTAGTATTACATTGCTTTAACTCAGGCTCTGTAAGACTTTTAGCCATAGCTAGTATATTTATACAAGGGAAGTTCAGCTATAACAGCCGAAAACCCTTATCCATCAATGGATGCACCCATTAACTTCTCTTGATGTACCCATGGAATTTGTAGCATTTCTTAATAGACAAAAATTCTCTCTATTTGCTAGAATAGTGGTCATGTATATAGAAAAAGTTCCTAACCGTAATTCACTTCTAGGGAAGTCCTAGAAATGCTGATTTGGTGGTGGAAATTTGGCACGATTTTATATTAGTTAATATTTGCCCTTATGCTTGCTATATAAGCTTATCAGACTACCACTACTTCGGATTTTGGGCATGATTAATTTCTCAAGGATAAAAAAACCTAGAAATCAGTTTTTAGGATGGGAAACAAGTTGAATATCGATTTTATTTCTCTTGAATTCCCACTCTTGACCTCTCAGCCTTCCAATCTTCCAGAAATTTTCCTTGTCGCCGGAGAACTATGATACAATGGCATCAAAAAATAGAGGAAAAAATTTTTTTATCATGGACAAAGTGTCAACACCAAGCCTATCAATTGTTATTCCCACTAGAGAGGGATTTACTGACCACTGGTTTAATGCGCTGACCGAGGTCAAGGGAGAAGTAGAATTTATCTTGGTTCATCCACCAGGAGCACCTAAGTATCCCACGTCCGACCCCAGGGTACAGCAAATAGTCAGTCCCTTGCGGGGAGAAATTATTCAACGTGCCACAGGTTTGATGAATGCGACAGCACCTTACACACTAACCATTAATTGTGATGAGTTTCTTCATCCCGATATCTTGACCATGGTTCTACAGTATTTCCAGCGATTTCCAGATAGCTGGGTGATGAGACTCTGTACTAAGCGATTTCAGTATGGGGAAACAAAAGAACTGACCGCTCCCTGGCAACCGCTGTCCCGGATAGAAGAACTGCCAGTGTGGGATAAAAGCTCCAAAAATCAGGATATACCCGCTCAAAGTGGCTACTTAAAGGAAATTCCCATCGTTCCTTTTGACAAAAGAAAGTTAGATTTGATGTGCTTTGTGCGCGAAAGAAAAGATCATCACGGCCCTCATACTGAAAATTTTGATAAAAAAGTCTGGCTCACTCAAATGGTACAGGCAACCTGTAAGGATATCGTTAGTTTATTACCATTAATGGGACCATTTAAGTATATTCCTTTTTGGTGTTTAGATCGTCTTTTGGGTTTATTTATTCAAGCTAAGTTTTTCGAGCAAGGCCAAGGGAAAATCATCGGTCATCTCATGCCATCTCCAGAACAGTTACGCATGGAAAACAATCCCCCCGAATATAGAAGACTAAATCGCTATGGTATTTTATCAGAAATTTTCCTAGTCAAGTGTTTTCCTCAGTATGGATATATGTGGAATCTGGTGATTACCAATCTCAGGGAAGTTCCCAAAAAATATGTACTTTATCGACTAGGAAAAGAGGGATAGTCAGCTAATCATGCTTAATTCACCAATTCTATCAATCGTTACTCCAACTCTGGGCAAATTTTCCGAATATTGGTTGCAACAACTTCTGGCAATTCAAGGGGAAGTAGAATTTATTTGGGTTTATCCTCCCGGAGCAGTTACCCCTTCCGTAGAAGACCCCAGAGTCAAAATTTTTCATAGTCTTTATCAGGGAGAAACGCCCCAGCGGTCCGTCGGTCTTCTCAATGCTTCCGGTCAATATGTGTTGGCTCTCGATGATGATGATTTCTTGCATCCCGATGTGGTTGCCTTAGCGAAAGATTACTTTCATAATTTTCCCCAAAGTTGGCTCTTACGTCTTTATAAGGAGAAAATTGATTATCTCGATGAGGAAAAAATTAAAGCTACCTGGCCGGAGCTACCCGCTATCAATCAGTTAAATGTCTCTAGAAAAAGACAAGATAAATACCAAGATTTAGTGGAAGTTCCCATCGCTCCCCTAGATAATCCTTTCGAGTTAAGACTAGCTTTATGGCCCTACGCCAAAAGAAAAGATATTCATGGCTGTCATCTGGAACCTTTCAATAATACTATTTGGAAAACAACCTTGGTGAAAGAAGCCTTAGATGATTTTGTCCGCAATATGAGGATAGGAGAAATTTTAACTTGGTTGCCTCTCTGGGGATTTGATAGAGCTTTAGGGTTATTTATCCAAGGGAAGTTTTTTCAAAAAGATATGTATATCGGTCATTGGATGCCCGAACCCAGTCAAATAAGATATATAGTCAGACCTTATTCCATGAAAAGCCCAAGAATTCTTTTTCCTTCCGATGCTTTACTGGTCAAGAGATTTCCCCAGTATGGTTATTTCTGGAATCTCTTTTTCGAGGAGTTATACAATGGCATCAAGACCAAAATCAAAAGTCTCTGGAAAGCATGACTAATTATTGTATTATACTTTACCAATCTCTTTTTATTTCCGAATCACTCAAGTCACCGAGATAGCAGGGTAATCGCACGTCGTTTTGTATAAAACGTAACAGACAGAGGTGACTGAATGTCATGCCTAGCAGGACGAGCTGATATAAGTTAATCTGAGAGGAAGCAAAAAGTTACATGGTGTAGCAGTTGAGCATGGCATCCGG
>NZ_JADBRW010000184.1:0-11742 GCF_020247025.1 Microcystis sp. M109S1 | reverse complement strand
GGAATTAAATAAAACGGGACAGTTAGTAACAGATATTAGTGCTATTATTCAGGTAGATGTCAATCAGTTTGCTGGTATTGAATACGATGAGTTTGCGGTAAGAGTTGCTGAGGTGGCAATGTGGTTAATTGATCATCAGATGAATATTAAGGTTAGTAATACTTTTGGTCAGTATTTTGTGCGTTTACCATTAAAGAAAGCGGCAAAGATTGTTAATGGAAATGCTTTGCGGATTGATTGGGAGGAAGTTATATCAAAAGAGAAGCTCAATTTTATTTTAGGAAATCCTCCTTTTGTGGGGCATCATTACCAAAATTTTGATCAAAAAGAAGACTTAAAGTTAGTTCTTGATAAAATCATTGGATCAGGGGTTATGGATTATGTATCAGCATGGTTTTATAAATCTGCTCAATTTATTCAAAACACAAAAATTAAGGTGGGATTAGTCGCGACTAATTCTATTTCTCAAGGGGAACAATCATCTATTTTATGGAATGTTTTAATAAACGAATTTAATATCAGTATTCATTTTGCCCATAGAACTTTCAAATGGAGTAATGAAGCTAAAGGTAATGCTGCGGTTCATTGTGTGATTATTGGATTTGCTAGTTTTGAAGCTAATGAAAAATATATATTCGACTATCAGACTATAACCAGTGAGCCGCTTTTAATAAAAGCCAAAAATATTAATCCTTACTTAATCAATGCAAACAATATTCTGGTTTTTAATCGAAAATATCCTCTCTGTAATGTCCCTAATATGATGTATGGAAATAAGCCAACAGATGGAGGTAATTTTATTTTATCCGAAGAAGAAAAAAATACTCTTGTCTCAAAAAATCCTTTGTTAATTAAATTTATCAGACCTTTTATTAGTGCTAGAGAATTTTTAAATGGTGGTAAAAAATGGTGTTTGTGGCTACTCGATATTAAACCCAATGAACTCAAGAATATACCTGAAATTTTGGAGCGTGTGGAAGCCGTGAAGCAATTCAGATCAAAAAGTATTGCAGCTTCAACCCGAAACTATTCTTATCATTGTTTATTTCGACAAATAACGCAACCAAAATCAGACTATATTCTTGTACCTAGAACTACGTCAGAAAATAGAAAATACATTCCCATTGGCTTTTTTACGGCTGATAATATCGTCAGTGATACTTGTCAAGCTATTCCGAACGGCGATTTATATTTATTTGGTATTCTTACTTCAGAAATGCACATGGCATGGGTTAAATATGTGTGTGGCAGATTAAAAAGTGATTATCGTTACTCAAAAGATATTGTTTATAATAACTACCCTTTTCCTGAAACTGCGACCGAAAAACAAAAACAAACCGTCGAGACTTGCGCTCAAGCTGTGCTAGATACAAGGGCAAAATATCCCGATAGTAGTCTTGCGGATTTATACGATCCTTTAACCATGCCTCCTGACCTGATCAAAGCTCACCAAAAACTTGACAAAGCCGTTGATTTGTGTTATCGTCCCCAACGCTTTACCAGTGAATTAAATCGTATTGAATACCTCTTTGAACTCTATGAAAAATTAACCGCTCCCTTACTCTCTACCAGCAAACAAAAAGCCAGGAAACGAAAAAATTCTCAATAACCGAAAATGCTTCAAGAAATTTTGCTTGTGCCAAGGCAGAGCCTTGGCACAAAATACTAAATCCGGTTATTAAAAACTGATTATTTATTCTCCCTCTTGCATGAGTGCCTCTCCTCATAAGTAGGGTTTGCGGCAAAAAGTTTTTCGTGGGGGCAGGGTGTGGGGTTTTACCGATTTTGAGGGGGTAAATTACCTAATTTTCAGGGAAAAAGTCCCGGAATTTTCCCCCCGATCACTCCCCGGTCCGGTAATTTTTGATGGGAAAAAAGTCTAAAAGTCTTATCCAGCAAGGTTTTTAGATTTATTCAGCCAGCCCTAATTACTGATTGGGTGTCACCTGATCGATAACCTTGAGAGTCCCATCATCCTTGACAGTCCAGACATCGTAACTACCGACCACATCGCCATTTTCATCGATATCCACATTGCCACTGGCTCCCTGATAGTTAATATCCTCGCCTTTGCGAATCATTTCCATGGCTTGACAAGCATCGGTTACTTCCGTCCCCGGACCGTTAGCCACCTCACGAATCTTGCTTTGAATCCCTTCACCAGTGTTAGATTTAGCCGCCTCGGCCGCTAACATCAATAAAACCGCCGCGTCCCAAGTATGGGGAACAAAAGCGGTGACATCCTTGCCGGTCTTTTCTTTCCAGAGAGTAGTAAAAGCACTTAAAGCTTGACCGTCGGCCCCGGGGACCGTGCCTAGGGACCCAGCAATAATTGACTTACCATCGGTTCCTTTCCCCACCTGTTTGGTGAAATCTTCCGAAAAAACCCCATCGGTGAGGAGGACGGTAACTCCTTTGGTCAATCCCTGTTTATAGGCCGCTTGCAGTAATAAACTGCCCGTTTCAGCGTAAAGGACTGCCGCTACAGCATCCGGTTGGTTAGCGAAGGCAGCCGCCGCTTCACTATCGAGAGTGGCAGCTTTCGGGTCATAACGGACAGGATTTTGCTTATTAGTGATAGTGCCGCCTAATTTATCGAAAGCGCTCACGAATTCCCGTTCAAATCCCACTCCGTAATCGTTATTGATCACGACGGTGGCCACATTTTGAAAACCCCTTTTCTTAGCTAGGACCGCTAAAGCTTGAGCTTGGTAGGTGTCCGGGGGAGCCGTCCGCGCCCAAAAACCTTGAAAATCGCCTTTTTTCGCCCTGTCAGTAAATACAGGACTGGTGCTACCCGGAGAGACTAACATAACTTTATTTCTCACCGCCACATCGACGGCTGCTCCTGAGACGCTACTGGCAAAGGAACCGATCACACCGGCTACTTTATCCACCTCCGCTAGTTTCGTCATCGCTGAAGCACCGGCGGCGGGATCGGTTTGGTCATCTTCTTTCACGAGGGTGACTGGTTTGCCATTGACTCCACCACAGGCATTGATAGTCTCTACCGCTAGGGCGGCTGCTTCGGGCATATTTTGACCAATAGCGGCTAAATCTCCGGTAATGGGCAGTAAAGCCCCTAATTTTAAGCCCTGATCCCCGGGGGCAGTGGTGGTGGGGCTAGAGGCGTTGTTATCTGGGGTTTGGGCATTATTACAAGCGGTTAAAAAATTAGCTAAGAGGCTGATGCTCAGGGTTAGGGCTAGGGGCGATCGAATATATCTCTGCATGGCGGTAAGATCAAGGATAAGTCAAGGTTGGAAGACTGAAAAGCCCGGACTGGGAAAATTCTAATCGATGTTAGCATTCTCGCCAAATCAAACAGGTTTCCATCTTAATTTAGATATTGATGGAAAAAATGACTAATTTGTTCGATTTATGCCGTCGGGTGTGGGAAGTTTTTTCAGTGATCAGTAAACAGTAAACAGTAAACAGTGAACTGAAAACGGTTCTTTTTGTTTGTGTTATGCAATGGAGGGGGTTATAAGAGATGAAACCCTTATAGAGAAAGACATTGATGCGATCTTTGTCAATTGTTTTCCCTCTCTAACGAACTAATCAATTAAGTCTCTTGCCAGATAAGTATTTAGTCGATTTATGCCCCCCGATCGAACCATACCAAGTAGCGAAGAACCCTGAAAACTCGCATCTGATAACTGGTAACTGATAACTGGTAACTGATGGCTGAAAACCCCACTCAGGAAGCTTTGGCTAAAATGGTCTTCTGGTTTAAAAACTGAATCGCCGTTTGGTATTGACTATCTTTTTCGGTGCCGATTTGCTCATAGGTGATCGGTTCCTGTGCCACCACTCGATCGGGCATAATTCCTAACTTATGAATATCATGGTGGGCAGGAGTTTCATATTTGGCCACGGTAATCGCTAATCCTGCCCCATCGGGTAACTCGAATAAGGACTGAATTAATCCCTTACCGAAAGTCTTTTCTCCCACTAAAACCCCCCGTTGATTGTCCTGTAATGCTCCGGCTAAAATCTCGCTGGCACTGGCGGTTCCCTGATTGACCAAAACGACTAAAGGCGCGTCAGTTAAAGCATTGCCAGAAGCGGCAAAACTATCGGCAATTCCCTCACGATTAACCGTATAAACGATCGTTCCCTGATTAATCCACATCCGAGCGATTTCTATGCCCGCTTGCAGTAACCCACCGGGGTTATTTCTTAGATCCAAAATATAACCCTTGGCTCCTTGTTTTTGTAAATTCGTCACCGCTTCCGAGACTTCTTTGGCAGCGTTAGCACTAAATTGATTTAAGCGCACATAACCGATCGGCAAGGAACTAGAATTTTTATCTAAAACCGCTACCACTGGACTTAAAGAAATGCGTTGACGGGTTAAAGATAGGGTTTTTGGTTGACTTTTTTGATCGGGAAGAATGACTAAGGAAACTTCTGTTCCGGGAGTTCCGCGCATTTTGGCCGCTGCTGCATCGAGGGTTAAAGTAGTAGTATCGATGCCATCAATAAACAAAATGCGATCGTGGCTAGTTAAACCAGCGGCCTCAGCAGGAGAACCGGCAAGGGGGGCAACCACTTCTAAGTAACCATTGTCGGGATTGATATTAATTTGCAGTCCTACCCCCGATAATTCCCCTGTGGTGCTAATTTGTAGGTTATGGTATTGATCCGGTCGCAAGAGACGGGTAAAGGGTTCATCGAGAGTAGCTAACATCTGTTCGATCGCATTGTAGGCCGCCGTCCGATCGTTGAGGGGTTTTTTGATGAATTGTTCCCGCACCTGCCACCAGTTTTGATGATTAAATGTGTCATCATAATAAGATTGGTTGACTAATCGCCAAGATTGCAGTAGTAATTTTTGTTCTTCGCTAAAGGCGGCTGCTGTGGGTGTCCATGCCATCCAAGTTAGACAAAACCAAAATCCCACCAATAATCCCACCCACAACGATTTTTTTCTCATCTTGCTTCTCTTATAAATCAAGTGCTGATCTGCTGATTATTTTCAGTATAGTCTTTTCTCTGAAATCGATTCTTATCTGGCAACTCTTTCCCTTCAAGGGATTCCCATAAAAAAGAGGGTAGTTAACTATAACTACCCGAAAAATTCTACTAGATCGGTGCCATTAAGCGATCGCTTAATTTCTCAGTAACTAGACAGCCACAACTTTTTTGCTGACTTGGGTTAATTGCCCTTTAGCATATTTGGCTGCGTAATCATCAAGGGACATTTGTTTGATTTTGCTGGCGTTACCGGCGGTACCAAATTGTTGATAGCGATCGGCACAAACTTTCTGCATATAGGTGATCGAGGGTTTCAAGAAGAAACGGGGATCAAACTCTTTCGGGTTGCTGAAAAGTGCTTCCCGAACTGCGGCGGTAATTGCTAAACGGCAGTCGGTGTCGATATTGATTTTACGCACACCACTCTTGATGCCTTTTTGGATTTCTTCCACGGGTACACCGTAGGTTTCAGGGATAGCGCCACCGAATTGGTTGATTAATTCTAGGAGATCTTCGGGAACCGAGGAAGAACCGTGCATAACCAAGTGGGTATTGGGTAAGCGGCTGTGAATTTCTTCAATGCGGCTAATAGCAAGAATTTCGCCAGTGGGTTTGCGGGTAAATTTGTAAGCACCGTGGCTAGTACCAATCGCTACTGCTAAAGCATCTACTTGGGTTCTTTCGACGAAATCCACCGCTTCATCGGGATCAGTTAACAGCATCGAGTGATCTAATTCCCCTTCAAAACCGTGTCCATCTTCCGCTTCTCCTTTACCGGTTTCTAAGGAACCTAAGCAACCGAGTTCCCCTTCCACACTAGCGCCGATCGAGTGAGCAACTTTTACTACTTCAGCAGTAACGTTAACGTTGTACTCGTAGGTGGCGGGAGTTTTGGCATCCGCTTCTAAGGAACCATCCATCATGACACTGGTGAAACCGTTACGGATGGCCGAGTAGCAGGTGGCGGGTTCATTACCGTGATCTTGGTGCATCACGATGGGGATATGAGGATAGGTTTCCACCGCGGCGGTGATCAAGTGACGCAGGAAGTTTTCCCCTGCATATTTGCGCGCACCGCGAGAAGCTTGCAGGATAACGGGGCTATCGGTGGCTGCCGCCGCTTGCATGATCGCTTGGATCTGCTCCATATTATTTACGTTAAAAGCGGGGATGCCATATCCGTTCTCAGCCGCGTGATCCAACAATAACCGCATGGGGACGAGTGCCATATCCTTTACTCCTTAATCTATTTCTTGTTTTTTGTCTCTTTAAATTCAAGAAAGTTAATTCTCTTACCTGTTAATCTTAAGATAGTTTTTACACTTTGACGATCCCCAAAAAAAATTTTTCCCAGTTTCGTCCTAAGATGACCACAATCTCCGTTGCGCTGGTCCCTTAAGTAGTTCGTGTGTATTAAATAGCAGCTGGGGAATCGGCAATTTTTCCGGGCAGCGAGGTAAACAATCACCGCATTCAGTACAATTATTCGCTTTGCGTCCGGGGAACCAATGACCGGCATTTTCCAGCATTCGATAGCGATACTGGCCAAAATCGGTCATTTCGTAAGCTACTGCCAGATTCCGCAGTCTCAACACTTCAGGGATATTAATATTTTCGGGACAGGGTAAACATTGATAACATTGGCTACATAAATCTGTAGCCAATTTATCGGTTAAATGTGTCTCTAAACGCTTAAAAACGGCAATTTCTGCCGCATCTAGGGGCTGATCTCCTTCGCATACGTTAATAATTGCCTCTAATTCCTCCGGTATCGCTGCCCCGACGCTGAGGGTATTAATGCGCGGATCGCTCAATAAAAAGCGATAATTTAGCTCTAGGGGTGAAAAAGGAGCGCATAATTCCTCTAGCTTCTTGGGAGGTCTGTGGAGACCACCTCCCTTATCAGCAGGGGAAATGATAAACACACCCATGTCCTTTGCTTGGGCTAAAGCGATCGCCGGTTGCTGTCTTTGCCAAAAAAAATAGTAATGGATATTGACAAAAGCGAAGAAATCTGTATTGATCGTCTCCAGAATAATTTCTAGGGGTGCATGGGTAGAAAAGCCAATATGACCGATTTTTCCAGCTTCTTG
This sequence comes from Microcystis sp. M109S1, assembly GCF_020247025.1. Taxonomy (NCBI): domain Bacteria; kingdom Bacillati; phylum Cyanobacteriota; class Cyanophyceae; order Chroococcales; family Microcystaceae; genus Microcystis; species Microcystis sp. M109S1. The sequence goes on along the minus strand of NZ_JADBRW010000184.1, from coordinate 4,669 downwards.
GGCCATAAAAACGGCTTTCATGCAGCCTTGCGGGTCTTTAATCCAGTTTAAATGCTCGCAGGTGTTAATACCGTGAATTGCTAGACAATCCAGGTAATTTAATTGTAATCGTTCTAGGGATTCGGCGATCGCTTTTTCCATAGTTTGGCGATCGGGAGTGGGGACCAATTTCGTAGTCAGATAAACTTGCTCCCGCACCCCTTGACGCTGCAGGTAGCGACCGAGAAAAACTTCGCTATTACCGTAACCTCTGGCTGTTTCTAGGTGATTAATCCCCAATTCTAGGGCGCGATCAACTGTTGCGGTAAACACCGACTCTGAGGACAAACAGCGCATTGTCCCCAGGGAAAACAGCGAAAATTGCCAATTAGTACGGCCAAATCGTCGATAACGCATTGATTCAGTTATCAGTTATCAGTGATCAGTTACCAGTTATCAGTGATCAGTTACCAGTGATCAGTTATCAGTTGTCAGCTTTTGAAGGCAAGAGGCAACAGGCACTCGTGCAAAAGACAGAATCTGACAATTCTCCTACCTAAAAAGAAGGTTATAAACTAAGCACATCAAAGCTTTTAGCTTAACCAATTAGGTCTTAGATTCGGCCCTTGTTATCAGTTATCAGTTAGAAGGTATTGGGGTGTGGGGTGTGGAGTGTGGGGAGAATAAAGCTGCCGACCGCCGACCGCCGACCGCCGACCGCCTCCTATCTCCTGAAATTTCACTGATCACTAAAATCACCGCGACGTTGGATCAGGTCTGAGGGGCTAAGATTGGAGACGAAATTGCGAAAAGCTTGACGTTCCTCTTCATCCGCGTCACGATCGACAGGGATAGAAGCAGAAGCGATCACTTCTTCCATTACCCAGACAGGACTGTTGGTACGCAGAGCAATAGCGATCGCATCACTGGGACGACAATCGATTTCTTTTTTGACTTCGCCGCGCTGGAGACAGAGAACAGCATAAAAGGTATTATCTTGGAGAGAATGGATGATAATCTTTTCTAAATCCATGTCCCAAACTTTAAAAATATTAGCGATCAAATCGTGGGTGAGGGGACGAGGGGGTTTTTGTTGTTCGAGGACGGTCATAATGGCCTTAGCCTGATCTTGTCCGATGTAGATAGGTAGAGCGCGACGCTCGGAACCATCCTTGAGCAGTACAATGGGACTGCGAGTGATAGCGTCTAGGGCAATTCCAGCGACTTTCATTTCGATCATGACTATGGCTTCTCCAAGATAGAGATTCAGCTAGGGAAGGAGTGGGAAAGCAACCTGAGTAATATAGTGCTTAGTTACACTCACAGTATGCCCTAAGATGGCAGAGATTAGCCTCATCTTTAACGAAAAAAATACATCACCTGCCATCAGGCCTGAATCAGTGATCAGCTTTTTTCTCCCCACTCCGTTCTCCCCTCTCCCCACACCCCAACTAAATTACTTAATTTGTGCTACGATAATAGTTTTGGGATAAATTTAAATAGGAGCAGACTGTCTGTATGTCTCGTTATAGAGGACCGCGCTTGCGCGTTGTGCGTCGTTTAGGGGAATTACCAGGCTTAACCCGTAAAAGTGCCCGTCGTGCCTATGCACCCGGGCAACATGGCCAGGCCCGCAAAAAACGTTCAGAATATGCCATTCGTCTAGAAGAAAAACAAAAACTGCGTTTTAACTACGGTGTCAGCGAGAAACAATTAATTCGCTATGTCCGCAAAGCTCGCCGGGCTACTGGTTCCACTGGTCAAGTGCTGCTGCAACTCTTAGAAATGCGTCTGGATAATACCGTTTTCCGTCTCGGTATGGCTGGGACAATTCCGGGGGCGCGACAATTAGTCAATCACGGTCACGTCACCGTTAACGGTAGAGTTGTGGATATTGCCAGTTATCAGTGCCGTCCAGGTGATGTGATTGGAGTCAGAAATCAAGAGCGTTCCCAGGATCTAGTCAAAAGAAATATGGAATACCCCGGTTTAGCCAACCTGCCGAGTCATTTGGAATTTGACAAAAATACCCTTGTGGGTAAAGTTAATGGCGTTGTGGAAAGAGAATGGATTGCCCTCTCGATTAATGAACTGTTAGTAGTGGAATACTACTCTCGGAAAGTCTAGGAAAAAAGCCTTTTCCAGATACCTTGAGGACGCAAGTGGCAGCGTCCTTATTTTATCTCAAATGTCGGGGTGAAGACCCTCGCTTTTAGCGCGATGGGACGGGGCGGCTTTTAAAGGGGCGAAGTAATGCGCCCCGGGGTTCCCCTCATGAATGCTGACTTTGTATATAGGGTTTGCGGCAAAAAGTTTTTCGTGGGGGCAGGGTGTGGGGTGTGGGGTGTAGGGTGTGGGGTTTTACCGATTTTGAGGTGGTCAATTACCTAATTTTCGGGGAAAAAGTCCCGGAATTTTCCCCCCGACCACTCCAAGAAATGGCACTTTTTGATTTCAAAAAAGCCTAAAGATATTATCCAACAAGGTTTTTAGATTTATTCAGCAAGCCCTAAATAATCATCATTTTTTCTACCGCTAGGGCAGCGGGTGGGAGCGCCTCCAGCTTCGAGGTAACGCTGTCCTCCTCTAGCAGCAATTTCACCAATTTTTGCAGATTTTTATTGAATTTCTGTGGCTGTTTTCAAAGTCATTCATTTTTGTTATTCTCCATGATTTTTTAACCATTGAAATGAATGGAGTTCGATCATTTCTCATCTGGCAAAGCTAAAATTTCATCCCCAATTAAATCAGGTAAATTTTCGGTATGAACGTGCGAATGAGTAATTGAACCTGTTAATTCTGCCCAAATATCTCCCTTTTGGTCATCAGTTAGGTTTGATAATTTAAGTTGACTTAGTAAGAATAAAACCGTCTCGCATTCTTCACCTAATTCAGATAATAAGGTGGCTAAGGTGGGCTTGACTTTTCAGGGTTTTTCAATGTTTGAAATCATCGCTTATTTTCCTCTGTTTAATCACTTTTCTGCTCTAGATAAACTTTTTTCTAAACCTTTAATTTCTCTTTTCCAGTAATCAATATTGTTTATTTCTCCTTGATAAGTATGAAGTTCTGGATTTTGTTTAAATTGTGCTTTTCTCTGGATAATTCTCTCAATGTCTTGTGAGGGGATGGCGGAAGTTTTTATAATAAATCTTTCTTCATCGGGGTATTCATTGATTTAAGGTATATTTAGAGTAATTTACGGAACTCTTCAATAGTTAAACCAGCATCTTGAATTATCCCACCCATTGTAAAAGCTTTGATGGGGTTATTTCGAGGAATGGTTACTTGACGTATTCCATCACTCATCACGATATGTTTACTCTGACGTATTATGTTAAATCCCGCTTTTTCTAAAGCGCGTACTGCTTTAAGATGATTAATACCAGCAAGTTTAGGCATATCAAAACTTATTAGCAGTTACTTCAATTTCTCTTATTTCGACACCATGCAACCTATCTTTTAATGCTGCTAAATAATCCTCAATAGCATCTTGAATATTAAGGAATGCTTCTTCTTCTGTATCACCCTCAGACCAACAACCAGGTAAAGCAGGTACGCAAACGCTTATCCCTTCTTCAGACCGATAAATAGCAATTTGGTATTTCATTTTTTGTATATACAATATTTGCTTTTCTGCATCATTATAACATTAATATTATCACAATCGCAAAAACCCTAATAATTTCGTAAGAAAACCTCAAATGTCGCAGTTTGAAAAAACTCCGACACACCTTATATGCTATAATTTACAAGTCGCAGCAAGAGAAACTTCATCATTAGGTAAATAGTAGTCGTCCTTTTGGTTCAGGAATGACTCGTTCTAGTTGTTTTGCAGTTTCAATCCATTCTTGAATAACAAGTTCAGCATTTTGTACAGCTTCTTGATAGGTTTCTCCATCTGCCATACATCCTGCTAATTCTGGAACTTCAACAATAAAAGCTTGATCTTCCTCACTCCAATAAATAATTAATTCATAGCGAATTTTCATCTTTCCCTCCTAATTTATATTTTAAAATTAGATTACGAATTTGTTTGACTTGATAAGTTGTGTAGGTTGGGTTGAACAGAGTGAAACCCAACAATTATAGGCTTTGTGTTGGGTTTCGTGCCTCAACCCAACCTACTACTACTACTGAACCAGAGAACAAAGAATCATCATAACATTATTGATCATCTGGCAAAGCTAAAATTTCATCCCCAATTAAATCAGATAAATTTTCGGTATGAACGTGCAAGTGAGTAATTGAGCCTATTAATTCTGCCAAAATATCCCCTTTTTGGTCATCAGTTAGGCTTGGTAATTTAAGCTGACTTAGTAAGAATAAAACCGCCTCGCATTCTTCACCTAATTCAGATAATAGAGTGGCCAAGGTAGAGTTGACTTTCAAGGGTTTTTCAGTGTTTGAAATCATTGCTTATTTTCCTCTGTTTAATCGCTTTTCTGCTCTAGATAGGGTTTGCTGAAAAAGTTATTGAAAAGTACAGGTCTCTTAATCAATGATTTCACTTAGCTACAAGCATAAGCTTTAGTTATTAACTAATTTTTAAGTTATAACTTATTGTCATCATTGACCCAGAAAAAGTGCGGTTTTTCCATTTCAGACATAAAAAAGCCCAAAAAACCTGCCGAAGCAGGGTGGAAAGATTGATAACTAAAAAAGTAATAGCAATGGCTGTTTCCGATGT
>NZ_JADBRW010000183.1:0-3268 GCF_020247025.1 Microcystis sp. M109S1 | reverse complement strand
TTGATCACGTTAGATTGACTATTCCCTTGATAGAGAGGTTGACCTTTAATCACCATCACATCGGGATAGGTGTAAATGCTATAATCTGACAGCCATAAACGCACCGTTTCCATGTAGGTATAATAATCTTGATTATTGATATTTAAGGGAAAATTACGGCAAAAATTTAGACAAATCTGATTGTGATTAGTGGTGGCTCCTACCATTGGGATAATTTCTCCTTGACGATATTCATTTTTATCTTCGGACGTTTCCTCTAGAGCCAGATATTCTTCGGGAGTATAATATTTAGTGTCGGTAGCGCTTAACATTTTTGACTCTCCTTCCTATTCTATTTTCTAGGATACAGCATTTCCCTAAAAAGAGACAAAGTTATCCTTAATCAAGGTTATCGATTGAGTTGCTCGGATCATATTTTTCTCTTAATCTCTGGCAAAAAATGCTGAGAAATCCACAATTAAAAATCTAACTATCAAAATTGCTCACGCCAAGGGTTAAGATAAACTAGATAAATAGTTTTATGTTTAGTTTCTCCTATGTTTAACTGGTTCCGTCGTCAGAAAGTCCAACCCGAACAAGAACAAGCACCCCCTGCACCCGTAGAGGAAACCCCCAGCGAGGCAACCAGTCAGGAAGACTATTTAGATTGGGCCAAAAAAGCCTTTAAAAATATTCAAGAGAAAAAAGCCACGGCCGAGGCCGTCGTTAGCGAAACCCCTGAAACATCTATTGCTGAAACAGAAGCTCCGGAAGAGGAAGAAGCAGTTAAAGAAGAGGAAACCGAGGATAATACACCCGCATGGCTGAAAAAATCCGAGCGCCTCGAAATTCTCAAAGAAACCGCCATCGAAACCCCCACAGAACCGGATGAGGATTTTATCTGGTCGGCCAAAGTTTTAGCCAATCAGGGACGACAAGCAGAGGACGTTTCCGAAGAAGAAATCACCTGGTTAAAAAAATTGCGTCAGGGTTTAGGCAAAACGCGCCGCAGCTTGGTCAATCAGCTTAAGGCCGTGGTCGGTCAGGGTCCCCTCAATCAAGATGCGGTGGAGGAAATCGAAGCTTTATTGCTTCAGGCTGATGTGGGGGTAGATGCCACCGATTATATTATCACTACCCTCCAAAATAAGCTAAAACAGGAAGCTTTGCCCCCCGAAAAAGCGATCGAATATCTCAAAGAAATTATCCGCGAGATTTTAGATGCACCTTTAGCCAATTATAGCAACCCCAGTTTTGAGCCAGAAAAAGGCAAATTAAATATCTGGATGCTCACAGGAGTTAACGGAGTGGGTAAAACGACGACTATCGGCAAATTAGCCCATTTATCTAAACAATCTGGCTATAGCTGTATGATCGCCGCTGCCGACACCTTTCGCGCTGCTGCCGTGGAACAGGTGAAAGTTTGGGGAGAGCGATCGCAAGTCGAAGTAATTGCCAACCCGGGCAAAAATACCGACCCGGCCGCCGTGGTGTACGATGGCATCGAAGCCGCTAAATCCAGGGAGGTAGAATTACTCTTAGTGGATACGGCGGGAAGATTGCAGAATAAAAAGAACTTAATGGCAGAATTAAGCAAAATTCGCCGCATTATTGACAAAAAAGCCGAGAGTGCCGTGGTGGAATCCCTTCTAGTTCTCGATGCCACTTTAGGACAAAACGGGCTGCGACAGGCAGAGGTTTTCTCGGAAGCTGCCCAATTAAGCGGCGTGATCCTGACTAAAATCGATGGTACAGCTAAAGGGGGTGTTGCCCTTGCCGTAGCGCGTCAGCTTAACCTACCGATTCGCTTTGTTGGCGCTGGGGAAGGAATCGAGGATCTGCGGCCCTTTTCCAGTTACGAATTCGTGGAAGCTTTACTGAGTGGCGATTAATCTCACCCCGCCTATCTTTCATAATCTTTTCATGGTTGCTTCATAATTGTCTCATTTTTAGTTATGCTAGAACTGGAGACTCAGGGTAACAACTATGCAAACGACAATTACAGTTAGTCATCTAGGAGTGTATTATCGCGGCGTGGAAGCCCTACGGGATATCACCCTGAAAATTTATCCAGGACGACTAACCGGTATTATCGGTCCCAACGGTGCGGGCAAAAGTACCCTGATCAAAGCCATGCTAGGATTAATTCCCGTACAACAGGGAACCGTTAACTATCAAGGGCAATCTCTACAGCAACAACTGGATAAAGTCGCTTATGTTCCCCAAAGATCTCAAATCGACTGGACCTATCCCGTCACCGCTTGGGATGTGGTAATGATGGGGAGAGTCAGAAAAACGGGTTGGTTTCGTCCTTTTTCCCATATTAGTCGTCAACAGGCTTTAAATGCCCTAGAAAGGGTGGAAATGGCTGATTTACGCCATCGTCCCCTCGGTCAGCTGTCGGGAGGACAACAGCAAAGAGTCTTTTTAGCCAGATCTTTGGCCCAAGAAGCGGAGATTTTCTGTTTTGATGAACCTTTCGTCGGGGTAGATCAAAAAACCGAGGGCATCCTTTTTAATATCTTCGGTGAGTTAGCCAAAAAAAATAAAATTGTCATGGTGGTTAACCATGATTTAGGCGAATCTATCACCCATTTTGCTGATTTAATCCTCTTAAATAAAGAATTGATTCTCGCCGATCAACGATCTAAGGTCTTAACTGATTTTAATCTCCGGCGCGCCTATGGGGGCAAAGTCTCCTTCTACGATGCCATGACACTACCAGATCATCCCCGATCGAGTCTCGATTATCGAAAATTTGGGTTAAAACCCCGTCGTTTTACGACGGCTTTTCTTGATCTTTAATATAGCACCTAAGAACTTCCAATGGCGCACCTCCTACAGAAGAAACAAAATAACTAGGCGACCAAAGAGCATCTTTCCCATAGGGTTTAGGATAGCCAGCTTGTCCATACCTGCGACTAGAAACCCCTTTTAAAGAATTAACCATTACAGAAATAGATAGTTTCGGTGGGTATTCAATTAGAGCGTGTACATGATCAGATTCCCCGTTAAATTCTAGCACCTGAAAATTGCTCTTTTCCGCAACTTCCCTAAAAGATTTCTCGATTAAAGCTAAACTTTTACTGGTAAAAACCTTTCTTCTGTATTTTGTCACACAGACCAAGTGTATTTTTAGGTCAGAGACAGAGTTTCTTTCATGAGCGCAACCGACTTGACATTATTGGCAGACCTAGTTAAAATAGAATGCAGACACACATATTTTAACTCAATGAAAGCAAGGTATCAATACCGCCTTTACCCAACCAACCAACAAAAGAGGCTTTTG
>NZ_JADBRW010000182.1:0-5020 GCF_020247025.1 Microcystis sp. M109S1 | reverse complement strand
GATTATCGATGACAAACCTGACATCGCTTTATCCAAATTAATCGCTAACCTTAAAACAGTTAGTAGTCCCATTAATTAGAAAGGAATTTCCGGATTTGGCGGCAAAGTATTTCTACAATAAACCTTATTTTTGGACGGGAGGTTATTTCGTGGCTAGTTGTGGCGGCGTTACTGTCGAACAACTAAAAAAATACGTCGAGAACCAAAACTCCCCGAAAGTGGAAACGCTACCGCGTTAGTTTTATTCTGGTGGCGATTTATCTCCCGTTAACCGCTACGCAGTTTAACGGGAGTCCTCTCGCGACCTTGAGATAGCAGAAGGCAGATGGCAGCAGGCAGCAGGAAAATCCTTGCCAGAACCGGATTTTAGCGATTTAGATTGTCCTAACCAACTTGTTGTTTGTGATCAAACCCCAAAACCGCAAAACCCTAAAACCCCATCCCCCAATACCCAAAACCCTTCCCCTAGGGCGGCAAACTAGGTTAAGATCTGGTCTAATGGCATGATATAACTTTTTTAACTAGCTATCAGCGTTCAGCTAATAGGTAAGCTGCGGTGGTAAGTCCCAATTCCCCACCCTATGCCTAGTCGGAAAGCTGATGGCTTAACTTCTTGTCCTGATCGTTAATTTGCCTTGGTTTTAGGAGACCACAACTGCAATGAAGAATCTTGTTCGTCTGCTGGCGGTAATTGCCTTGATTATCGGGAGTTTTTGGGGCAAAGTTCCTGCTCAAGCTCTCAATCTCACCTCGAGCGCCCTTCCCTCTCTTCCTGTGGCGGTCTTAAATGCGGCCGATGCCAAACTAACTACAGAATTTGGGGCGAAAATCGACCTCAATAACAGTGATATTCGCGATTTCCGGGACTTGAGAGGGTTCTATCCCAATTTAGCCGGTAAAATCATCAAAAACGCCCCCTACCAAGAAGTGGAAGATGTCCTCAATATCCCCGGACTCTCGGCCACTCAAAAAGAGCGTTTACAGGCTAATCTGGAGAAATTTACCGTTACTGAGCCTTCTAAAGAATTTATCGAGGGTGATGACCGTTTTAACCCCGGAGTTTACTAAATCCAGTTAATTGCGGTTTTAAAAAAATTCCAAGGTGAGCGATCGCTCACCTTTTTCAGTGATCAGCTTCTGAAGGCAAGAGGCAAAAGAAAGAATCTGGCATACTGCCCTAAGGAAAGACTGGCGATTTTTGCCAGAGCTATAGAGAAATGGAATGCTAGAATGAATAGAATTTATCAATTCATCCCTCAATGGTCGTTTCCTCGCAACTGCCGAGTTATCAAGATGTTTTAGTGGTGGGATCGGGAGCGGCGGGATTGTATGCCGCGCTGTGTTTACCCCCTAACTTGAAGGTGGGTTTAATTACCAAAGAAGATTTAAAAACTGGGGCTAGTGATTGGGCGCAGGGAGGAATTGCGGCGGCCACGTCCCCCCAGGATTCCCCCGTTTTCCATTTAGAAGATACCCTGAAAGCTGGAGCAGGCTTATGCGATCGCTATGCCGTGCAGTTTTTAGTCGAGAAAGCCCCCCAAGCGATCGCTGATTTGCTGCGGTTAGGAGTTAGTTTTGATCGCTCTGGAGACGACTTAGCCCGCACTCTTGAGGCTGCCCACTCCCAGGCCAGGGTGCTGCACGCAGCCGATCGCACGGGGAGAGCGATCGTCAGTACCCTGATGGAAAAAGTGGTCGAACGCCCCAATATTACCATTATTCCCCAAGCGATCGCGCTGAAACTCTGGCTTGACCCGGAAGGGCAACGCTGTCAAGGTATTTGTTTACTCCATCAAGATCATCTCTGTTGGCTGCGAGCGCAAGCAGTCATTCTGGCTACGGGAGGCGGCGGTCAAGTCTACGCCCAAACCACTAATCCCGCCGTTAGCACGGGGGATGGAGTCGCCCTGGCTTGGCGTGCTGGGGCAGTGATTCGCGACCCGGAATTTTTTCAGTTTCACCCCACCGCTTTGACTGTGCCGGGGGCACCGCGGTTTTTAATTAGTGAAGCGGTGCGCGGCGAAGGAGCGCATTTAATTGATGCCCGGGGGCGGCGTTTTGCCTTCGATTACCATCCGGCCGGAGAATTGGCCCCCCGGGATGTGGTGAGTCGGGCGATTTTTAGCCATTTGCAGAAAACCTCCGACGATCCCGCCCATGCCAAAGTATATCTAGATTTAAGACCAATCGAACCGGATCGTCTGCGTTATCGTTTCCCTAATATTATCCGCATCTGTCAAAAATGGGGCATTAATGTGCTTGAGGATGTGATTCCGGTCGCCCCCGCCGCTCACTATTGGATGGGAGGAGTGGCCACAGATTTAAACGCCCGCACTTCTCTATCCGGTTTGTATGCGATCGGCGAAGCTGCTAGTACAGGTGTTCATGGAGCCAATCGTTTAGCCAGTAATTCTCTCTTGGAATGTATTGTCTTTGCGGCAAATTTAGTTGCAATAGGTCTAGAGCCAGAAAACTTTCGTGGGGAAAGACCAGAAAAACCCTTAGAAATTGCGGAAAACTGGCAGGAAGAACAGGAAGACTGGCAAAAAGTACGGAGAGAATTACCGATTTTAATGTGGGAAAATGCGGGAATTTGCCGATTTCAAAATGAGTTAGAAATTGCTATCCTACGGGTGCAACAGTGGAAACAACAGTTACATTCCTTAAAGATGGGCCAATTTCTCCAGAATCTTCTCCCCGACAAAGAACAATTATTTTTGTGTCCCTCGGTGCAGTTAGAAATAAGAATAGCGATCGAGACGTTAAATCTTCTAGACATCGCCGACTTAATTCTGGAAAGTGCCTTATTACGAGCAGAAAGCCGAGGCGGTCACTATCGGGGCGATTATCCAGAAACCGTAGCTAATTGGCAATTCCACACGACTATTCAAGGTCGAACAGGGCGCAAAACGCCTGTGCAAGCTTAATTAAGCCAGTTTTTCACAGATAATCCCTAAGCTCTAAACAGTGGACTCTATCCTCGCTCCTAGGAGCCGTACTATTCGCCCCACGCTCACCGAGGGCTTTTCCCAATCATCGCAGTCTATGACCCATCTCTGGAGTTCAGTGCTTTTCATTTATGGCTTTTAGGCTATTATAACTTTTACCCCCCCCCTAAACAGTTACATTAATTCTATGATCAAACCCAATTTCCTATTGTTGTTAGCTATCGGTGTGAGCAGTTGGGGTCATAATTTCCAGACTTTACCCACGGCTAACGCTCAAACTCCCCCTAGGTTAGAGCAACCCCAGACTGTGGCCACTTACGATCAGTTGATGAAAGCTGGTTACGAAGCCACAGCCCAAAAAAATTACCAACTCGCCCTAGAAAAATTTCAACAAGCTCTGGCACAACGTCCGAACGATACATCTGCTCAAAATGCGATCGCTAATATGCAGAAGTATCTAGGTCAAAACGCCACGGCCGCCAACGCAGCCGCCGGAAATGAGACTTCACCAATACCGTTAATTGCTGGCTCGGCTCTGTTATCGATCGCTTTATTGGCAGCTTTACTATCGCTTTTCTTTCAATACCGTCCCAAGGGCAAAGCCTCAAAACCGCGCAAAAAGACAACTTACGTCACTCCTAAAAACCCACTCGACAACTTTTCTAGGGGCAATGGCAATTCCTTCGATACGGACAGCAACACCGGCAGTGACATTAATGACAATTGGGAGGAGGATTTCGAGCCTTCTTTGCCCGTACAAGCTACCTCCCGTATCCCAAACGCAGACTTAATCCTGAGTTTGATTGAAAGTCTCCGCGATGACGATCCCCGCACCCGCAGACGGGCGGTTTGGAAACTGGCACAAATGTCCGATTCTAGGGCAATGCAGCCTTTAGTCGATAGTATGGTGGATGGGGATTCCTACGAACGCAGTTTAACCCTAGAAGCCCTCGCTCAAATCTGTACCCGCTCCCTGCGACCGATGAACCAAGCTTTGGCTATCTCTCTCCAGGATAAAAATCCCCAAGTGCGGAAAAATGCTATCCGGGATTTAACCAGACTCTACGATATCATGTCTCAGATCAGTCAATTAATTTGTCATGCCCTCGATGATTCCGATGAAGAAGTGCAAGAAACAGCACGCTGGGCAATCAGACAGTTAAATCTGCAATTACCGCCCCGTTTAGATATTGCTCCCCTAGAAACCACTGGTGAACCGGAAGATGATGACGTACAGGATACTTCCTTCACTGAAACCACACCCACAGAGGTGCAAAATTGAGTCGAAAACTGTTATTTATCTCCACCCCCGGGGGATTTTTGGGTTCGGGGGGCGGCGGTGGCGTAGAATTAACTCTTTATAATCTCGCTCGCACTCTAACTAAGCAAGGCTATCCGGTGCGGGTAGTGGCTCCAGAAGCCTCGCAGTTGCATGATATTCCCTTAATCACTATAGCAGGAAATGCCCAGATTTCCGCCCAAAGTCAGGGCCGGCAAGCCCCGATTTTAATGCCCGAAAATGCCGTTTTGGCCAATATGTGGCACTACGCCCAACAGATACAAAATCAGTACGATTTAATTATTAATTTTGCCTAGGATTGGCTCCCTTTTTATCTCACTCCTTTTTTTGCCACTCCCGTCGCCCATTTAGTCAGCATGGCTTCCGTTTCTTTGGCGATGGATCATATTATTCAAAAAACCTACAGCAATTTTCCCCATTTACTCGCTTTTCACACCCTCGCCCAAGCAGAAACTTTCTCCCTCTCTCCCCCCTATCGCTGTTTGGCTAATGGTTTAGACGTATCTTTGTATCAGTTTCGGGCCGATTCCTCCCCCTGTCTAGCCTGGGTGGGACGGATTGCCCCGGAAAAAGCTTTAGAGGATGCGATCGCCGCTTGTCAACAGTTAGGCGTCCCTTTACGGGTTTTCGGTCATCGAAAATTTTGGGTCTGAAACCCCGTCGTTCTACGACGGCTTTACCGTTAAATACTAGCGCATTTACCAAATATATGCCAGAATGTGAGACATGGAAAAAGCCTATTCGTTTCGATTTTACCCCACACCCGAACAAG
>NZ_JADBRW010000181.1:0-7639 GCF_020247025.1 Microcystis sp. M109S1 | reverse complement strand
CAATAGCGACTCTTGTTCGGGTGTGGGGTAAAATCGGTAAGAATAGGCTTTTTCCATGTCTCACATTTTAGCATATATTTCGTAAATGTGTTAATATTTAACAGTAAAGCCGTCGTAGAACGACGGGGTTTCAGACCCAAATTTTCGATGAGCCTATCGACTCCCACCGTTACCGCGATCAATTATCCTGATGCTACCATCACTAGGGCTGAACGCGCCCTCTGTTGTTCTCCTTTCCGTCTCACCCTATTCGCCGCTATGCTTGAGCGAAGTGTATCACTTTTAAGCATCCCCGGTCCTGGAGGTTTAGAAAAAGGTTATACTTCCAGACTGCTGACGGAAGCGGCAGCGGAAAGCTATCTTCTCTGGTTGATTAAAGTGGGAATTTTGCGGCGCGAAGTAGATGGACAGGGGATAACCGATAGTTTTCGTCTCACTCCTTTAGGGAGGAAATTAATAGAAAAATGGCAACCCCAAGGGTATCTTTTCCCTAAACCCAATTTCTGGCAAAGATTTTTAAATACTCTGCAACGTTGGTTTTCTTTTTAAGCAAGAGGCAACAGGCAACCCCCCCCAACCCCTCGACATCGGGGGGGGGTTAATAGAAAGAATCTGGCAATTCTCCTACCTAAAAAAAGGTTATAAACTAAGTACATCAAAGCTTTTAGCTTAACAAATTAGGTTGTAGATTCGGCCATTGTTATCAGTTATCATACCAAATCCGGTTATTAAAGACTGATTATTTATTCTCCCTTTTGCCTATTGCATGAGTGCCTCTCCTCATAAGTAGCCCATACTCAACGGATTTAGTATCAGTTATCAGATGTGAGTTTTCAGTTACTGGTTATCAGTTATCAACTGTTTACTGATTACTGTTTATTGATTACTGATTACTGTTTACTGTTTACTGTTCACTGAAAATACTCAACTAAAAAAACTAGATGAAAGCAATTATGGTAGTGGGGACAACATCCCACGCGGGTAAATCTTTTTTAACTGCGGCTTTATGTCGTCTATTAAACCGGAAAGGTTGGCAGGTAACACCCTTTAAAGGTCAGAATATGGCTCTTAATGCCTATGTTACCGCCGGAGGGGGAGAAATGGGTCACGCCCAGGCGGTGCAAGCATGGGCCGCGGGGACAATTCCCCGGGTAGAAATGAACCCAATTTTATTAAAACCCCAGGGAAATATGACCTCTCAGGTGATTATTAAAGGCAAGGCTGTTGGTGTCACCACGGCAGCGGATTATTATCAGAATTATTTTGAGCAAGGTTGGCAAGCAATTAAAGAATCTTTAGCTAAATTATCAACAGAATTTGATCTAGTTGTCTGTGAAGGTGCGGGAAGTCCGGCGGAAATAAATCTCAAACATCGCGATTTAACTAATATGCGGGTGGCTAAATATCTCGATGCCGCTACTATTTTAGTGGTGGATATTGATCGCGGGGGGGCTTTTGCTCACGTCGTCGGTACGTTAGAATTATTAGAACCGGAGGAAAGAGCTTTAATTAAAGGTATTGTGATCAATAAATTTCGCGGACAAAAATCTCTCTTAGATTCGGGAATTACTTGGCTAGAAGATTATACAAAAATTCCTGTGTTAGGAGTTCTTCCCTATAGTGATATCTTTTTGAGTGCCGAGGATTCTCTCAGTTTACTCGATCGCCCCGCCCAAAAACCCAAAGCTGAACTAAATATCACTGTCATTCGTCTGCCTCATATTGCTAATTTTACTGATTTTGACCCTCTCTGTGGTGAAGCAACGGTTAATGTACGTTATCTAGAATTACAGGAATCTTTAGGTTATCCCGATGGGGTAATTATCCCCGGTTCTAAAACCACTGTCGCTGATTTAATTGCTCTTAATCAAAGTGGTATGGCTCATCAATTACAAGCCTATCACCAAAGGGGAGGTATTATCTTTGGCATCTGTGGTGGTTTGCAAATGTTAGGGCGATTAATCCTGGATCCTGACCATCGAGAAGGTTCCGACAGTGAGGCAGCAGGTTTAAATTTACTGCCCTTAAAAACGGTAATTACTGCCGAAAAAATTACCCGTCAACGACAAGTTTTATCTAATTTTCCCCAAGGGGGTTTACCAGTAACAGGATACGAAATTCACCAAGGAATAAGCGAATGGGAAAGTGAATCAGGTTATCAAAAAATGTTCGAGGAAGATGCTAGTCTAGGAATTGTCAATGATTCTCTCTCAATTTGGGGCTGTTATTTACATGGTATCTTTGATAATGGTTCTTGGCGAAGAACTTGGCTAAATCATCTGCGTCAGCGTCGCGGTTTATTATCTTTGCCTACGGGAATTGCTAACTATAGTGAACAAAGAGAAATAACCCTAGATGCTATGGCTAATTTAGTGGAAGAACATTTAAATCTTAAACCTATTCTTGCTCATTTGTAAGGAGAAATTATGACTATTTCAGTGCGTTTTTTACCCGATGATATCATCATGGAAGCGGAAACTGGAGAACTATTATTAGATGTGGCCAAAAAAGCAGGAATTGACATTCCTACCGGCTGTTTAATGGGTTCCTGTCACGCCTGTGAAGTAGAATTAGATGATGGTACTCAAATTTGTAGTTGTATTACCGGTATTGCGGGCGATCGAGATTCTTTAACCGTTCATTTATACTCCGATCCGCTTTGGTAGTTGTTAAAGTTTTCTGATAACAGAATTCAGCTATTACTGTTAAGTTTACGACTTCTAACTCGGAGAATACTGACTCGGCGACTTCTCGTCTAACGGAAGGTTTTTGATTTTTGCAGGATGTCCATTTATAATATTAAATGCAATATATTTATAAAATACCATGGTACATGGTATCAATGGGATGTGACAATAAATTTCACTAAACCCTTGACAAAAGTTACTTTTTGTATTACCCTGCGATAGTGGTGATGCCACGCAAAACACTTACACATTAACTGTTTTAAAATATGTCAGATTATTATCATTATCAAAATTCTTGCTGTGGGACTGCCCACGCTTATTTGCTACCTTCTCTAAGTCAGATTTTTGCCGATCTTGCTCCTCCTGAAAAGCGTATTTTTGATCTCGGTTGTGGCAACGGATCGATCGCTAATTGGTTATCAGAAAAAGGATTTCAAGTCAGTGGCTGCGATCCTTCCGAATCGGGGATAGCAGAGGCAAAAAAAGCCTATCCTGAACTTGATCTCTACGTTGGCTCCGCCTATGATGATCTGGCTAGTAAATTTGGTACTTTTCCGCTGCTAATTAGTTTGGAAGTGGTAGAACACGTCTATGCCCCGCGCGATTATGCTAAGACCGTTTATAATCTGCTGCAACCCGGAGGAGCTGCGCTGATCTCCACTCCCTATCATAGTTATCTCAAAAATTTGGCCCTAGCGGCTACGGGCAAGATGGACGATCATTTTACCGCTCTTTGGGATCACGGACATATTAAATTTTGGTCTGTCAAAACTATCACAAAACTGTTAACAGAAGCTAATTTATCGGTAGAGAAAATCTATCGTATCGGTCGTATTGCTCCCTTAGCGAAGACGATGATTATTCTCGCTCGTCGGGGTCAATAAATCATACTAAATCTTGTTTAAAAGGTATAGGAGAGGAGGGAGCAGGGAAGTTAAGCATTTGTACTAAAACTTCCAATACGCAGTTTAAATACAGTACACCTTAGTCAAACTTGGGAACAATCCAAGCTGCTATAATAGCCAATAAAACAACAATTTCTAAGACTTTATATAAGTTAAGAGATTGTAGCCACTGAAAAGTATTAGCTAGACGCAAACTTAACCCCCATTGACGTAATTGAGACAACCATAATTTCGGACTATCTTGTTCACGAAAACCCCATTTAAGGATAGATAATAACAGGGGAACCCCTCCCACTTTAGCAGTCATGAGCAGGTGCAGGATCAGACATACTGCCATAATTAACCAACTGAGCAAATGGGCATAATACCAAAAGTGATTTAATTCCCCTTCTGGTAGCCATTTGGAATCCATCATCCGGCCACTATACAAAGCAAAAGTTAGGGCAAAAAGAGTCAAAGTATTGACTAAACGATGGAGACTATACCACCAAATCGGCTTACCAAATTGGGTTAATTTGTTAAGAGAATCACTTTGAATTAATCTTTTGTTGCCCCGACGAAAAGCATAGATAGCAAAAATAGGAAAAATAATCAGAGTATAGAGGCCAAAAGTGCCGTGAATACTTTCAATTTCTCCATATTCTGGTAAGGGCAGTTTTAACCAACGACCGTCAAAAGTATCATAGGTCCAATAGGCCGTAACCATGGCGGCAATCAGGGCAATTCCCGTGAATCCGTGCAGAATTCGCAGTAAAAGAGGTTGATAGGGTTGATTAGTTTTCATCGACTCGATCGATACAATGGGGGGAGGTAAACTTTGGCCAGATACTATGTTAACTAATCCTTGGCTCGTCGCTGTTCTTCTCAATACCATCCTCCTCGGAATCGCCTGGATTGCCCCAAAAAAGCTCTTAACTGGCATGGGTTATCTCCATGCTTGGGTTTTAGGGGTAATTGTCTGGGGAAGCTTAGGATGGCGCGGTTATCTGATTGTTTTATTCTATTTCCTCGTCGGTTCTACTGTCACCCGCATCGGTTTAGCGCGCAAGGAAGCAGAGGGAATCGCCGAAAAAAGAGCGGGGGTACGCGGTCCAGAAAATGTCTGGGGTTCCGCTTTAGCGGGGGCAATTTGCGCTATCCTAAGTCTTTTTGCCGCTTCTCCCTGGGATTACCTCTTAATACTCGCTTATGTGGCTAGTTTTAGCACCAAATTAGCCGATACTACTGCCAGTGAGGTGGGCAAAGCTTACGGTAAAACTACTTATCTAATCACTAATTTTAAATCCGTCCCCCGGGGAACAGAAGGTGCTGTTAGTTTAGAGGGAACGATCGCCGGTTTGCTGGCAGCCACGGCTATTTCCCTGTTAGCATGGGCTATCGGTGCGATCGATCCTATCGGTGTGTTATGGTGTGTAATTGCGGCATTTATCGCCACCAATATTGAAAGTCTCATCGGTGCTACCCTACAAACTCGCTTTCTGTGGTTAACTAATGAATTGGTCAATGTGATCAATACGGTTATCGGTGCGAGCGTGGCTATACTGTTAAGCTTCCTCTGGTCTTTCAGCTAAAATTAAGTGACTAAAAAAAATTTTCAGAGAATATCTATGCTAAAGTGGCGTTTTTGTGCATTGACCCTGCTGTTACTGCTAATTACTGCCTGTGGGACGGAAAATCAACCCAATTCTAGTTCTAACACTGCAAGTAGTCCCGATGCTGGCCGCTTGCCAACGGTGAAAAATCGCGGTAAGTTAATTTGTGGCATTAACGGAGAAGTGCCGGGGTTTAGCTTTGTTAATGAAAAAGGCGAATATTCCGGCTTAGATGTGCAAATTTGCCGAGCTATTGCGGCCGCTCTCTTTAATGATCCCTCCAAAGTCGAATATCGTAAACTTAGCCCCCAAGAGAGATTTACTGCTGTGCAGACGGGAGAAGTGGATATTCTCAGTCGCAACACCACTTGGACGATTAACCGGGATACCGCCCTGGGGATGGAGTTTATCACCCCGGTTTTCTATGATGGTCAAGGAATTATGGCCACGAAAGCCAGTAATGTTAAGAAATTAGAAGATTTGAGCGGAAAGTCCATTTGTGTGCTATCGGGAACCACCACAGAACAAAATCTGGCCGATGCCATGGCAAAAGCGGGAGTTCAAGGTTATAAACCGATCGTTTCCGATGATGTGGAGGCCTTATATACAGCTTATCAGGCGGGGCGTTGTCAGGCCGTCACCTCCGATCGCTCCCAATTGGTGGCCCGGCGCTCGGTTTTTCCCCGACCGCAGGATCATCAATTATTAGAAGTGGTAATATCTAAGGAACCCTTGGCCCCGGCCGTGGCCGATGGTGATCCCCCTTGGTCGAATGCCGTCCGCTCGATCGTTTTTAGTTTAATTCAAGGGGAAGAATTTGGGATTAACTCCCAAAATATTGCCACTTTTGCCGATAGCAAAGACCCCAGTATTCGGCGCTTTTTGGGTATCGACGAGAAGTTAGGTGAAGATATGGGTTTACCCAATGATTTTGCCCAAAGAGTCTTAAAACAGGTGGGTAATTACGGGGAAATTTATGATCGTGAAATCGGTAAACCCCTGCAACTCGATCGAGGTTTAAATAATCTTTGGACAAAGGGGGGTTTATTGTATTCTCCTCCTTTTCGTTAATTTTAAAATTGTGTTTCCTGACGGGGAATATAGACTCCTAAGGCCGCCGGAATAACTCGAAACATGGCGGGAGTAGTGCTAGTAATTTCGCCATCGGTGTTAATACTATGGGGTTTACGAGTCTGAATTTGAATTTCTTTGCCGTTAAGAGTTCTCACCCAAGATAATAAACCCTGTTGTCCTCGCGGTAATGTCCACAAAAGCGGGAAAATTTGCCACCAGTGTTCAATTTCTAGGCTATATAAATCTAATCTTTGATCGTCAATTTGGGCATCGTGAGCGATCGGCATTCCTCCCCCATAATAACGACCATTTCCGATCGCTATTTGTAGGGTTTTAACTTTGATATTTTGGCCATCAATACCGATCATAGCGGTAAAAGGACGAGTTTTACTTAATACCTGTAAAGCTGTCCAAGCGTAGGCCAAAATCCCCAAACGTCGCTTTAAACCCTTGTTCAGTTTTTGGGTAATTTTCACACTTAATCCTAAACTAGCCACGTTGAAAAAGTATTTATTATTTACCCAACCTAGATCTATATATTTTAAATTACCTTCCGCAATAATTCGACAAGCTTCGGCAATAGAATTCGGTATCCCTAAAGTCCGGGCTAAATCATTAGCCGTTCCCAAAGGTATAATGCCTAGGGGCAGTTGAGTTTCCACCAACACATCCACCATAGCATTAAGAGTCCCATCGCCACCACCGACGATAACTAAATCAATATTAGAGCGATATTTTTCCAGCAAAAAAGGTATATCTTCTACCTTTTTCAAAGGGACGCTGATAATTTCAAAATCCCAATGATTGAGCAGCTCGACAGTTTGAGCAAAGTTTTCTTTACCCTTGCGCGAGTGACGATTAATTAGTAGTAAAGCTCTTTTAGTCATAGGTAATACTAAATCCTGTTTAAAAAGTATAGGATAGTGGGGTGGTCACTGCGTGCGCGTTGCGGGGGGAAGTGGGGTGATAGGGGAGAAACAATCCATAACTTGAGAGTTAATCACACTATTAAAAACGGATTTGGTATAAGTTTCTCAGCAATCCAAGGATAAAGGTTATTTGACATACTCCCACCGTCAAGCTACGCTGTGACGGGGGATTCTTTCTACATTGCTGTTAGCAATTCCTTGCTCGACGAGACAACTTAGATTCTCAATGTCTCCATTAAGAATCCAGATGCCGGACTCTCCCAAGTCGTTTGGTTCGGTTTCTGTTTTCCCAACAGTACCGTTGAGATGATTTCCCAAATATTTCAACCCTTTTTTAAGAATGATGATTGCTGCATTATGATCCCTATCTCAGACTGTTTGACAATTGGGACATTGATGAGTTCTAGTGCTTAATGTTTTTTGAACTCTCGTCCCACAAACTGAACAATCTT
>NZ_JADBRW010000180.1:0-6568 GCF_020247025.1 Microcystis sp. M109S1 | reverse complement strand
TTGAGGTGGCCAATTACCTAATTTTCAGGGAAAAAGTGCCTAAATTCCCCCCCGATCACTGCCATATCCAGTACTTTTTAATTGACAAAAGGTCTAAAAGTCTTACCCAACAAGGTTTTTAGCTTTATTCAGCAAACCCTAAATAGCAGTTTCTTGCCATCTTTTCACTGTTTACTGATTACTGTTTACTGATCACTGATTACTGTTTACTGATCACTGTTTGAGGACGTTGTCGTAAGCTTTGGAAATAGAGGCCACCGATAAGCAGTAAAAAGAGGATATAAGCAACAATTTGACTGATATAGAGGTTTTGACGATAACCAAACAGAGATTTGAGGAGGAGTCCGGGGAAAGTGCGATCGCTCAAAATTTGGGAACCGTCCCAAACTTGAAAACCGAGAAGACAGGAGGAGGGGAGAGAAGGACAGAAATTTTGATAAAAAGGGTCAATTTCACTTAAAAGACTGATTCCTGCGTCGATATGTTTCAAAACACCGATGAGTAATCCCGCAACGATTAAGAGTAGGAAAGTCCCCATAATTTGGAAAAAGAGACGGATATTAATTTTTACTCCCCCTGCAAATAGGAGAATTCCCAACAAAGTTGCGACACTTAACCCCGCTATCGCACCGAAGGTTTGTAGCTGCCAATCTTTTTGGAATTGGGCCAGGATAAAGAGAACTGTTTCAAATCCCTCCCGCAAGACAGCGATAAAAACGAGCAGAAAAATCGCTTTTCCTGCCCCATTTTCCGATTTTAAACCCGCTTTTACCGCATTTTCTACCTCAGATTTCAAATATTTGGCCTGTTGAGTCATCCAAATTAACATCCAACTCAACATCAAAACGGCAATCAGTCCAAAAGTGGCGGCCAGTAATTCCTTGAGCATTGGTACGAATGGACTAGGAGAGGCATCCACTTGAAAAAGGATTCCCCCTAGCAAAATACCGACCAAAACACTAGCGACTACTCCGGCACCAATACCACGATACACCCATGAGTTAAGTTGCGATCGACCCGATTTTTGTAAACAAGCGAGGACAATTCCCACCACTAAAGCGGCCTCGAAACCTTCCCGGAGAGTGATAATAAAAGTGGGTAAAGCGGAACTGAGATTCATAAGCTAGTCGATAAACTCTAACTTTGATCCTAGCTTAAGCAAAATCCCGCAGCATCTTGCGAATTTCCAGATTGTGTAATTCTTCTTGTCCGATCATACCGCGAGCGAATTCTTCTAGGTAAATACTGGCATCTTCGACGGTTTCTAGGAGTGCTTTGTACAAATCAAGGGATTTTTTCTCATGATTGAGGCTCTCACTCAAGATTGCTTTGATATTATGTTCATAGCTTTCCTCGATTGGGGCAATTTTTAAGCTAGGATGACCTTCTAAACCGGTGAGAATTTCCCCAACTTGTTGCGCGTGGGTGAGGGACTCCGTGGCCTGAGTCTGGAAAAATTGGACGATGGGGATGCGATGGGGCCCTGTCACCATCAGGGAATAGTGGGTGTAACGGACAACTCCCGCTAGTTCAAATTCCATGATTTCGTTCAGTTGTTCGATGGTTTTGTCTCTGTCTAGTTCTCGCATAAGATTCTCAATAATTTGTCTCTCATTGCAATTGTAGCTAATCCAGACTGGCTAAATAAATCTTAAAACCTTGTTGGCTAATATCTTTAGGCTTTTTTGCCGTCAAAAAAGTGCCAGATATTGGAGCAATCGGGGGGAAATTTTAGGCACTTTTTCCCTGAAAATGCCTAAAACCCCACACCCCACAAAAAACCTTTTCAGCAAACCCTAGGTACTGAATCGAGGCGATCGAGTCAAAAGGATTTTAGCTGGGGGAATAGCAACTCAAGAGGTCATTAAAGGTTTCATTTTGCCTTAAACCATCGAAAACAAAGTTATTACGCGCTAATTCGCCGCAAATATCCGGTTCTATGTCTAGAGCTTCCCGTAAACAGTCGATCGCTTTTTGTTGTTGACCGAGGGCGGCATAACAGCAGGCGGAATTATACCACGCATAGCGATCATCTCGATCGATTTTTAACGATTCTTCATAACAGGCGATCGCTTCTGTTAAACGCTGTAATTCCTGTAGGATCACACCCTGTTGATACCAGGACCAGTAATCTTGCGGTCGGATATCGAGGGCGGTACGATAATTAAATAAAGCCTCTTGGGGATTGCCCCAATCCCGGAAAGCGTCGCCGCGACGATACCAGGCCCAATAATCCCGGGGTCGCGCCCCTAGGGCCAGATCATAGGAAGTGATAGCGCGTTCGTAATTTTTGAGCAATCGATAGGCCTCTCCTTGCCGGTAGGCTGCCCAATAGTCCCCCGGACTATGACTTAAGGCTCGTTGAAAACAAGCGATCGCTTTTTGGTAGTCCTTTAATTCTTGTAGATAAACACAACCTTGATCGTACCAAGCCCAATAGTTATCATCCTTTACCTGTGCGGCGTTAGCATAACTTTGAGCGGCTTCTTCATACATTCCCAAGTCTTCTAGTATCATACCCCTTTTGTACCATGCCCAATAATCATCTGGATAATATTCTAAGGCTTTTTCGTAGCTGATTAAGGCTCCAAAATAGTCCATTCTTTCTCTTAAAATATTGCCTTGGTCATACCAGTCCCGATAGGTATCTGGACGGCATTCGAGCGCTCGATAGACAGTAAATAGATAGGTCATAGTCATCAATCTCTAACAATTGCATCCGTCAGTCTTATCAGTTATCAGTTATCAGTGGGATTGTTCGGTGGGCAGTGGGGGAACTGGCGATCGCAATTGACCGCCATTCCTATTTATACTTTTAGAACAGGTCTAGATCCGTTAAAGCGCCGAGACTGCTAGAGGAGACTAACTTAGCGAATTTGCCGAGAATTCCCGTTTTATAGCGTGGGGGGTGCGGTTGCCAATTGGCACGACGACGGACTAATTCTTCCTCAGATACATTTAAACTCAAGAGACGCTGACGAGCATCAATAGTAATTTGATCCCCTTCCTCTACTAGAGCAATTGTACCACCTACTGCCGCTTCTGGAGCGACGTGACCGACCACCAGACCGTAGGTTCCCCCGGAAAAACGACCATCGGTAATTAATCCCACGGAATCCCCTAAACCGGCGCCGATAATTGCCGAAGTGGGGGCCAACATTTCCCGCATACCCGGTCCGCCTACTGGTCCCTCGTAACGGACAACCACCACATCCCCGGCTTTAATTTTTCCGGCTAAAATTGCCTCTAAACAGGTTTCTTCCGACTCAAACACCCTGGCGGGCCCGGTGATTACCGGAGTTTTCACGCCGCTAATTTTGGCCACGGACCCCTCTGTGGCCAGATTTCCTTTTAAAATGGCTAAATGACCCTCTTTATAGACAGGATTGCTAAAAGGACGGATAACGTCTTGGCCTGACGGCGGTTGGTCGGGAATATCGGCTAAAATCTCGGCGATAGTCTGACCGCTAATGGTGAGAGCATCCCCGTGCAGTAAACCATTAACCAGCAGAATTTTCATCACTTGGGGAATACCGCCGGCTTTATGTAGATCCACGGTAACGTAACGCCCGGAGGGTTTAAGATCGCAGATAACCGGTACACGCTGCCGGATAGTTTCAAAATCATCGATCGATAATTCTACCCCGATGGTGCGGGAAATGGCTAAAAGGTGCAGCACGGCGTTAGTGGAACCTCCCACCGCCATAATTACCGAAATAGCGTTTTCAAAGGCTTTACGGGTCAAAATTTGGCTAGGTAGAATCTGTTTTCTAATCGCCTCGACTAAAACCTTGGCCGATTCTTCAGTACTATCGGCTTTTTCCGCATCTTCGGCGGCCATGGTCGAGGAGTAGGGTAAACTCATCCCCATGGCTTCAAAAATGGAAGACATGGTATTAGCAGTAAACATTCCACCACAGGAACCGGCGCCGGGGCAAGCGTTGCGTTCGATTCCGATGAGGTCTTCTTCACTGATTTTACCGGCGCTGTACTGTCCCACGGCTTCAAAGGAACTGACTACGGTTAAATCGCAATCTTTGTAGCGCCCCGGTTTAATCGTGCCACCATAGACGAAAATAGCGGGAATATTCATCCGGGCCATGGCAATCATTGCTCCTGGCATATTTTTGTCACAACCCCCGATAGCGAGGACTCCATCGAGACTTTGACCATTACAGACGGTTTCAATGGAATCGGCGATTACTTCCCTAGAAACGAGAGAATATTTCATCCCTTCTGTTCCCATGGAAATTCCGTCACTAATGGTAATAGTCCCGAAAAGTTGCGGCATTCCCCCCGCTAATCTGGTTCCTGCTTCGGCACGCATTGCTAAATCATTAATTCCCATGTTACAGGGGGTAATGGTGCTAAATCCGTTAGCGATGCCGATGATTGGTTTGCTAAAGTCCTCATCCCCAAAACCTACCGCTCTTAACATGGCCCGATTAGGACTGCGTTGGGTACCTTGGGTAACAATGCGACTTCTGTAGTTATCTGCCATAACTTTATCTTTCTCCAATGGCGGCTGATGTGTGCGATCGCTGCTCAAGTTCTCCAATCGCACCTTTATTTCTATTTTCTGACTTTTGGCCGCTCTGAGCAGGTTTTAGGACAGCCCATCTCTAAAGAAAATATAAAACTGCGGGATTATTCAGGGGACAGGAGGCAGCCATCAGGAATCAGCAGTCATACTAAATCCGTTGAGTATAGGCTACTTATGAGGACAGGCACTCATGCAAAAGGGGGAATAAATAATCAGTTTTTAATAACTGGATTTAGTATAAAAAGTATCGGAGGGGGGGAAGCGCCAGAACTGCAAAAGAGCAAGTTTGAGCATTTGTACTAAAATTTCCTCTGGGCAGTTTCAATGCAGTACAGCTTATCGGTAAAAGCATCCATAATTAGGGTTTGCTGAATAAATCAATTGGCTGCCGTGGGGAGCATGGCACAAGGGGAGAAGGAGATTGTTTGAAGGTGGAACAAGACGCAATCGCCAATGCAGATGCAAGGGGTGCCAGGTTTGCGCCTTGGGAATATCACGGTTATTCAACCAGACATAATATTAGGCTGTTCATCTGGGAAAGAAAAGGATTAATTTAGTAATACACCGAGTCATCAGAACGTTTGTAGAAATTGTAGGATGGCTTGATGCCCAATAGGGTTGGTAAACCATCAGCATCAATACAAAAGCAGATTGTCCCATTTTTTTGTAAATGGTAAGCTTCCGCAACAAAGGTTAGTTTGAAACCCGCAGCCGTTGTTACCGTTAAAATTGTTGGTTCATTTTTGCTTAACAGTTCTTCATAAGATTTTTGTTCATACTCTTTACCAATCTTATCGATTTCTTGTCGGAGAATTTGATAATTACGAATGAGTGTCTGTCTTTGTTCCTTGCTTAAAGGAAGTAATTCAGCTAGTTTCATTGACTTTTCCTAATGAAAAAAACAAGAGTTCATCTAAAGGTAACTTGTTAACGGATAAATCATTAATATTATTCAATTTATTAGTGATTTTAATTGCAGGAAAACGTCTAAGTTCATCTGACCAGTATGTTAATATTCCCACTTCTCCATAAACATAGATTTGTGCCAGCCAAGATAAAAAATCTCTCAGGATAGCATCAGACATAAAATAAAATCCCCAATCTATTACATAATAGCGATCACCGATATTATCTGGTAAATTTAAATTAACATCTGGATGTTTCTGAAATTCTGACAAGCTATATAGAGCATAATTAGACAGACCGCAATTAGAAATATTTGCCGCCTCAGCTTCCGCCAGCCATGAATCTAGCTTTTGCCCAAAATGCTTTTCAATTCGCAAGATTTTTGAGGGGATTAATAAGCAAAATTTAGCACTCATGGTTGTTGACTTTTACCTAACCGTAAGAATGGGACACTTGAAAACAAATTTTAGATGTCTGTGGGTGATAGTAAAACAAGAGATATTCAAAATTAGTAGTATTATTAATATTTAATACTGATGGTCTTCCAGTTATTCCATAAACATCAGTTACAGATGCAAATGGTTGTTGGTAACTACAACCTTCTTCTTGTTTCCAAAAATTTACCTGATAGGAAGGAAGTAATGTAAATTTTAACGGTGAACCCCAGAAGCAATTTGTTAAGCATAATGTAAAATTTAGCATTAATCAATCACCGTCACTTTCTTCATTAGACCTCGACCTAATATTATCTTAAGACCAAAAGTCTTTCTAGTTAAGGAATCTATCCGAATAAAAATTATTTTAATTGCCTCATATTTTTTCAGTAAAATTGAATTAGAAACGATAGATATACATTTTGGCTATCGAACTATTTATTTAGTACACAGATCAAAAGCAAGCTATGACTGGGTTATAATTTTTGGAGATGTCTATTTAGTATTTCCTGGGACTGTTAACAATTCTGGCGCTTGCACTTGATGGCTAATCCTAGAGTTAATAATAGTCCCAAAAGAGTATCAGGTTCAGGAACTTTGGCCATATTGGTAAGCTTGATATTATCAACTAATAAAGCCGAATTGATAGTGTTATCTCCTCCCCCTGTCTTATCCACATCAACTA
>NZ_JADBRW010000018.1:0-7597 GCF_020247025.1 Microcystis sp. M109S1 | reverse complement strand
TTCCAATAAACAAGGGGTTTGAGCTAATCGGCCTAATAAACCTAATTCGGGCGGTATTTCTGGGGAAGTCGGTCGAAAATACACATCGATTTCTTGAGTTTCTGCCGTCACATCAAGGCTAGTTTTCACGTCACCGGAAGAAGAGAGAAAGGTTTCGAGGTAATCTTTACTAAATTTATCCCAAAGAAAGCGAGTCAAGACCTAAGTGATTAAATCAGTGATGAGGGTTATTTTATCATTTTAAAAGCCTGATTGGGAAAACTGGCAGCATTGCAGCTTTAGTTACAGATTTTTCCTAGTTTTTGCGCTAAAACTGAAAGGTTAATCAGCAAAAAATGCGCTCGACGAATGAAACCGCAAATCATCGTCTGTGGATTAGGTCGCACGGGTTATAAAATCTTTTGTTTACTCAAACAACAATCCGCGGCAGTAGTAGCGATTAGCGATCGCCAAATGGTCTGCGAATACCAGTCTGATATTATCATCGGCGATCCCTGCTCTCCTAAAACTCTCCTGCAAGCTGGCCTTCCAGATGCAGAAACCCTAGTTTTGGCCATTGATAACGACGCACTCAATCTGGAAATTCTCACCCGCGCAAGGATAATTAACCCGAAAATTCGGATAGTTAACCGACTATTTAACGAAACTTTAGGAGAAAGACTCGATCAAACCCTCCCTGCTCACGTTAGCATGAGCGTTGCTTCCCTAGCGGCTCCGATCTTTTCCTTTGCTGCCCTTGGTAATAAAGCTATCGGTCAATTACAGCTATTCGATCGCCTTTGGCCAATTCAAGAGATAATTATCGAGGAAAATCATCCTTGGTGGGGATTACCCCTCTACGAACTTTGGGACGATCCGGCCCGGATGTTAATCTATTATCTCCCCGCTCACGACGAAATTGATCTGGTTTCAGCAGTTCTTTTAGGCAAAAAACTCGGAACTGGCGATCATCTCATTATCGGCAATAAACCGACAATTAGGGCAAAACAGCGTTTTAAACTGCAAAAGTGGCTGAGAAATCTGCTCAATCTGCGTCCCTATCAGCACTATGTCCAACCGGTAATTCTTGTCACCCTTTCCCTTTTGGGGATGATTTCCCTTGCTACCGTTACCTATCTCAGCGTTAATCAAAAAATTTCCCTCGTCGATTCCCTCTATTTCTCCGTCGGGATGATTACCGGCGCCGGAGGTAACGAAAAAGTGGCCGAATCTACCCCCGATAGTATCAAAATTTTTACCGTGGTCATGATGATTGTCGGTGCAGGGGTTATCGGTATCTGTTATGCTCTCCTTAACGATTTTATCCTCGGTAGTCGCTTTAAACAGTTTTGGGATGCTACCCGCATTCCCGTCCGCAATCATCACATTATCTGTGGTTTAGGAGGTATCGGCACCCGGATCGTGAGACAATTGCACGAGCAAGGCTGTGAAGTGGTGGTGATCGAATCGGACCCCAATAATCGATTTTTGCATTCCGTGCGCTCCTGGGGAATCCCCGTTATCATCGAGGATGCGCGTCTAGTGGCTACCCTAGAAACGGCTAATATTAACAACGCCGAATCTTTGATCGTGGTTACTTACGAGGATATGATTAATGTGGAGATTGCTCTCACTGCTAAAGCGATCGCTCCTAAAATTAATCTAGTTTTACGCTGCTCTCAGGAACAATTCGGGCGATCGATTCAAGAAGTTTTTGATTTTGATACGGTATTATGTCCCCGGGATCTGGCTACCTATTCCTTTGCTGCGGCCGCTTTGGGCGGTAGAATTCTCGGTAATGGCATGACCGATGATCTCCTCTGGGTTGCTTTGGCTACATTAATCACACCGAATCATCCTTTTATGGGGCAAATTGTCAAGGAAGCGGCGATGAATGCCGATTTTGTGCCACTTTACCTGGAAAAACAAGGTCAAACTATCCACGGTTGGCAATTACTGGAAATCACTCTCGACCAAGGTGATATTCTTTATCTAACTATGCCGGCTATGCGTTTACAACAGGTTTGGCAAAATACTTCCCTAACTATTCCCCAATCTTTCCCCGATTTAAAATGATTTCTGGTCTTAATTATCTGAGCAAAGCTAGTTATCGCTGTATCTTGAGTTTAGGCAGTGCTGGCAGTATTTTAAGTCTCGCTAGTGCCAGCAGCATTTTAAGTCTGGTTAGTATCGGCAGTATGCTCAGTATTGGTAGTGTTGGCAGTATTCTCAGTATTGGCAGTGTCGGCAGTATTCTCAGTATTGGCAGTGTCGGCAGTATATTTGGCATTTTTCAATATCATTCTCTGCCTAACCATCCTCAATAAATGTAGCGCTTCTTTGTCGATGGCGGTTTTTTGAGTTTAAACTGTTAGGCGATCGCTTTTTATGCAAACAGAATAGAAAGGGTATTAATCGGATGAAGCTGCCGCAAAACTAACGCGACGATAAATTTCTAGCAAGGGAAGTTCAAGGTTTAAACTCTCCAGAGGGATTATTTGACTAAGTTGATCGTAGGTTTGTAATTGCCAGCGATCGCTTTGTTCGAGTCTGAAATATTGCTCAACGTAGGGTTCAGTTTGACTAACGAGCAGATATTCACAAAAACTTGGCAGGGAACGATATTTTCTAAATTTATCACCTCGATCATAGGCTTCCGTGGCGGGGGAAAGCACCTCTACAATAAATAAAGGATTAAGAATTTCGTCTTTGCGATCGCCGTTCAATTCTGGTTCATGGTTAACGACCATGAGATCGGTATAGGTTCCACAATGATATTCAGGAATCCACACCCGCAGATCGCTGTTATACAGACGAAAATCCCTATCTCTCAATAAAAATCCCAAATAAACCGAGATGTTGATCGCGATTGCGCTGTGGGTCGCGGTTCCTCCAGGCATAAGAATCATTTCTCCATGACAATATTCATAACGTTCCTGAGAAGTTTCAGCGATCACCCGATATGCTTCCAAAGTGACAGGGGTTTTGGTGACTGTCGCAATAGTTGGTTTTTCTTGAGCGATAATCATCTTTGTCTTTCTCCGATATTCTATTAATTAATTTTATGGTTATTTTTTAGGGATTGTGGGGAAGCGATCGCTTTTTATCAAAACAGAATAGAAACAGCGATCGCCTTGTGAGCATCAGTTAATAAAACAATAAAGTTCGGGGTCAGGTATTCAGGTTTGCTAATTGTTCCTGAAGATTAGCTTCAGTAGAGAGTTTTTCAGATTTTTCCCATAGAGCGTTAAAGAGACTTTTATCTGTCTCTACAACTCTTGTTTGATAGGAAATATAACCTGATTCTGTTTGACCATTCATAATTCTTCTCGCTGTAAAAGAATTTCTTGGAACAGATAAGTTTTCGCTAATCAATAGGTTGGTATTATCCCAACAATAGCCTTCAACATCTTTGGCTTTTTCCTGACAAATACAAGCAACTTTTATGCCAGAGTTAAGTTGTTCCTGAATCACTTGTAAATGCTTTTGAGTCGGAACTTCAGGAAGAATAAAGACTCGTTGAATAGAAATCTCCCTTTTGATTAGTTCTTCGTTAACTTCCCAGAATTTTTGACCAAGAGGATTATCCCACCAGATGGAATCTGTCATGGAGTGAATAGCCAAGATTCGAGATTCACTTTGAGGATCAATGTGTTTGAGTAGTTGAGCAACCTTTTCTAAACGGGATTCGCCAATAATTTCCATTCTAATTTCAGGCATAATTGTGTTGGTCAAAATTGTGCCATCAAGTAGGGTTAGATTATTTTCATCTAATTTAACATCGGTCAAATTGGCATGACTTAAATCGGCTCCTGTTAAATCAGCATTAGTTAAATTAACCCCCGAAAGATTAGCCTTACTGAAGTTACATCCCATCAATTTTGCATCGGAAAGATTGGCCTCACCATCCATTAAATTGACTTGGCTGAAATTCAGTCCCCGAAAATCTCGTTCGCCAATTTTGTGCAAATATGTCAATTCTTTTGTGCTATGAATATCGGGGTGATATTCATCGGGTGCATAAACGGCAATCATCGCTTTGACGTAGGCGAAAAAATAAGCCTTGAGAATATTTTCATGGGTGTGGATAGTAATCACTTCTTTACCATCATACTCAACCACCGCCTTGACAGTTGTGGCTCCTTGTTTACCCGGTGTCAAGTTAGCCACATAGATAGATTTAAGGTGATGTTTAATTTCAACTAAATGAGCTAGAGCCTCATCAAAGGCAGTACAAAGTGCATCTACTGAACCTTTTTTAAAGGCCGATTCAGTGTAACGCTCTTGGGTTTTTGTATTACATAAGATAACTGTCGCAGAAGTTAAATTGTTATTAGCACAGAGAATTTCAAAGTTCTCAATTTTCCAGCCTTGAAAGAGAACGAGATTATCCTCAAAGAATAAGTTTTGTTGAGGCTCGTTTTCTAAAAGCTGATTGAGTTTTACTTTCTCATGTTCCATGGCAGCTTTACCGAGATTTTTGAGAGTTCTTTCGATAGATGCTGGCGAGGTATCTTCCCCTAAAAACTGTAAGAATAGGGAAGGGGAACCCACAAAAGGATATCCACTGGCAATGAATTCTCGATCTCTGATGGTGATAATACCTGCCAAGCCATACTTTCTGGCAATCTCAACTTGAATTGCCGTTTTTAAGTTAACGTTGGGATATTTTTCTAGGTCAATTTCTTTCAAGTTAACTTGGCCGACGTTAATCTTACTCAGAAGTTCAATGATCGAACGATTGGCATATTCTTGAGATTTCAGATTTTTGATATTATGCCAAATTTTGATTAATCCTATTTCGCCGATGTAAGGATTAATTTTTCCCTCTAAAACAAGTCCCATAACCCTAGTAGCTTCCCTGTTAAGAGTCGTCTGATTTCGTAATAAAAACTCTTCAATTAGATCAGCATCAATTAATACTTTTGGGGCTTGAGAATTGTTATCTTGTGATTGGAATACCTCTAAGTTATCCAGAAAAAAATCAATATTTATACTAGGATGAGTAGTTACCTTATGCAGACTAAGCTTGATTTCGTATTGCACAAAATCATCAGATTCGTTTTCCAGATTATTTCTCAAATCCCAAAGTGTTTTAATCACTTGAGTATCAGGATATTCTCCTAATTTCCTTCTGATTTCAGCACGGTGATCGCTGTCCTGTTTATTGTCTAGTTGAGCTAACAACTCATTAATAATGTCAGCACGGCAACTGGCGGATGTTGTTACCTCACACAATGACTCTGTGTTTTCCATTTTTAAATCAATCTCCTTGATTGGTGGTTTTCTCATCCGCACTAATTTTGTCTGACAGTAAAAGACTGCTCTGATTGAGAATTTTCAGCGTAGCGTGTTCGCAAAACTCTCACTGATTCATCGTCATTAATGTCAACAAAATAGCCCTTTTTAAAGAGAACTCTTCTTAAAGAAGTAATTCCCACCCGCTCATCTAACTCAAGGTAATCCTTAAGATGGGATCCTAGATTTTTGTTGAAATCCGCGTTTAGATTTTTGCCGCTACTATGATTGAACATTTCAGCCAAGTCATCGGCGGAATAAAGTCCTGTAGCCGCCCGATAAAATATCTCCTTATATTTATCAGATAGGGGTTCGATTTCTTCCAACAAAGCCTCTAGCTTGGAAATATCCAAACCACAATTTCTTGCCTGCTTTTGGGCATCACACAGTGATGGGGGAGTTGACGAGAGCATCTTGCTGTACTTTCGAGCTAGTTAGCATATTTTGAAATGGAGTACCAACAATTATTGTTTAATGATAGCAACAATTGTTGGTTTAGCTTTGCAACAATTGTTGGTTTAACTTTGCAATATTTGTTGGTTGAGATTCTTACAGTGCTTGGAAATATCCAAACCACAGTTTCTTGCCAGCTTTTGGGCATCATATATTGATGGGCTAGTTAGCATATTTTGAAATGGAGTACCAACAATTATTGTTTAATGATAGCAATATTTGTTGGTTTAACTTTGCAATATTTGTTGGCTTAACTTTGCAATATTTATTGGTTGATATCCTTACAGTAAGTGATTATATTATGGATAATATTAAAGAAGATAGAGCGATAGTAAGAAACAGTACAAAAAAGCTGGTCGAGTGTTGCCGCACTGCCCAGCTTGAATTAAGTAAACGTTCTGCCTACCGCTTCCCGTCTTGATTATCTCCACCCTGACGTTTTGCTAGTTCGTTGATGGTGTAGATAAAAACGTAGTCGTACGGATGTATTTTTCCCAGAGCTACGCCGTAAGCAAGCGAGCTTAACAGGATGACAGTGAGTAAGTTCTTCATATTGATTGACCTCCTGGCTTCTTGAGTCCACTACTAAGGTTTTAAGTCTCCTGGTGGGCTAATTGAGAGGGTTAATCCCGATGATGCGAAGCTAGGAGAGAGCCAGTATCCTCACGGGTTCTGGCTCTTTACTCATCATTATCATCCCCGCATCTTAGCCCATTTTAGTAGATTGAGTCAAGCTAATAATGTTAGGGATTCCTGACACGAGGAGCAAAACACTACTAGACAAAAACAAATCCATATTGCTGAAATGGAGGGGAATGTTATGTCGAATACAACTGTTAATCAAGCAATTATCAACTGTGTATATGTAAACCGCACAGAAAAAACAGCTATTCTCAAAATTGACTTTATGGGACAATGGCTAGAGCGAATCGTTGAGCCGGGCCAAGATTTTTGTTTTAAGGCTCCTGAAGGGGGACACTTAGATATTTTTTACCTATGAGATGGCTGCGATGATTCGGGAGCATAGAATTCCTTGCCGAGAATTGGCGATATAAGGAAAGGATCGTCTGATTAAGGTCTTGCCAAAATTATTATTTCTTATTAGCTTAAAAATGTTAGAATCTATACAAAAAGCACAATCTCCTTTAGCTTTGGCCCCTCCGTTGGCAGCTGCCATTAAACGAGGCGAAGAAGCGAAGAAGCGGTTCCTATCCAAGCAAGGCGGAACCTTAACCAGCACCGAGGTTTGTAGTGTTTTAGCCTGTAGTTCTTTGGAATTAGAAACTATGAGGCTCAATCATCGGGTCTTAGGTTTATCTGTCAACGAAGAATTGGTTTATCCTGCTTGGCAATTTATTGATGGCAAAGTTTTGTCCGGTTTAGACCAAGTGTTAGCCGTCTTAAAAGAAGACGGTGCTTGGACACAAATGCTCTTTCTGCTTACGGGTGATATTCGTTTAGAGGGAGCAACCCCGCTAGAAAAACTCCAAAAGGGAGAAATCGAGCCAGTGGTTTGGGCTGCTAAGTGCTACGGGAGTCATAGCGCGGCGTAATGGGTTTGCCTCCTTTTCCCCTCCCACCAGACGATTTTAGTCAGCGTCAATTGCCCGTCATTGAAACCCCAGGCCCCTGGCTAAGATTAAATAGGACCGGACACCTTTCTAGTCTTCATTTTGACCGCAGTGGTAGCGGTCGTTTCGATGGACCCAATCAGGGCTATGGGCTTCTCGGCTCTTCTAGGTTCTGTGTGAGCATGGTATAATAGTAACACAGAACAGGAGGTGGGTTATGTGGATAAATTTTGAGCAACTCCTCGATTTACCAAATGTAACAGTGGTCAATTATCAAAAAATTGAGCAGACAATTT
>NZ_JADBRW010000179.1:0-12185 GCF_020247025.1 Microcystis sp. M109S1 | reverse complement strand
CGTAAGTCCACATGGTAAGAGCGAAAAACAATTAAATACTGTGGGACACACAGAAATTTACGCTTGGGGAGTAGTCTTTAAGAGTGCTTACCTTGTAGGTGTAGTCGGACTAGACATGAAACTGTAAGACCAAAATTAGCTCTGCTAGTAGCGGCAAGATTCAGCCCAAGAATCTCCGCACTTTTAGGGCGGAGAGTGTCAACTCCTAAGTATTTCGTTTAACAAAGGCAATTATGGATATTTTGACACTTGGTTGGGTTAGCATTCTCGCCCTTTTCACTTGGTCGATCGCCATGGTGGTTTGGGGTCGTAACGGTTTCTAGGTAATCTATAGATACCATGGAAACATCCCTGATTCTTAACACTCTCTTTCTAGTCGCCTTAATTCTCCTCGTTGTCGTTAGTGGTGGCATTCTCTACCTGACGACTACAGAATGGCGGGATCGCCGTCGTCAAGATGGCGATAAAAAATTAGGAAAATAATCCTGAACAGGTGTACTTAATTGCGCCTGTTTTTTCTTTACTATGATTAAAATACTGCACTTATCGGATATTCACATGGGGAGTGGTTTTTCCCATGGGCGTTTAAACCCAAAAACGGGATTAAACACGCGTTTAGAGGATTTTATGGGCAGTTTGAGCCTCTGTATCGATCGGGCTATTGCCTCCCCTGTGGATCTAGTGCTTTTTGGGGGAGATGCCTTTCCCGATGCCACTCCTCCTCCTTTTGTTCACGAAGCTTTTGCCAGTCAATTCCGTCGTCTTGCCGATGCTGATATCCCGACGGTGTTATTAGTGGGTAATCACGATCAACATTCTCAGGGTAATGGCGGTGTCAGTCTCTCCATCTATCGTACCCTAGCGGTGCCGGGGTTTATTGTTGGCGATCGCCTGACCACCCATCGCATCACCACCCGCAACGGCGATATCCAAGTAATTACTTTACCTTGGTTAACCCGCGCCACTCTCTTAACCCGTCCCGAAACCGAGGGTTTATCCTTGAGTGGGGTAAATGAATTATTAATTAACCGTTTGGAACCAGTTTTAGAAGGAGAAATTCGCCAATTAGATACAAGTTTACCAACAGTTTTATTAGCCCATTTAATGGCCGATCGAGCTAGTTTAGGAGCGGAAAGATTTTTAGCAGTTGGTAAAGGTTTTACCGTACCTTTATCGCTGCTAAATCGTCCACAATTCGAGTATGTTGCCCTCGGTCATGTTCACAAACACCAAAATCTTAATCCTAGCAATGATCCGCCCATTATCTATCCCGGTAGCATCGATCGAGTGGATTTTAGCGAGGAAAGAGAAGATAAGGGCTATGTTTTAATAGAAGTGGCTAAAGGAGAGGTTAAATGGGAATTTTGTCCTTTACCCGTGCGTCCTTTCCGTTCCATCGAAGTGGATGTTTCCGAGGCTGAAAACCCCCAAAAAGAATTGCTGAAAGCTCTCAAAAAACACGATATTCAGGAAGCAGTTATCCGCTTAGTTTATAAAATTCGCAGTGAACAATTAGAACTAATCAACACCAATCAGCTTGACGAAGCATTAAAAACTGCCCATAGTTATAGTATTCGGGCTGAGTTAATTAGTCAATTAACCCGTCCCCGTTTACCGGAATTAGGGGTGGGTAATCAATTAGATCCTATGGAAGCGTTAAAAGCTTATATCGATAATAAGACAGATTTGCGCGATATTGTCGATGATATGTTAGAGGCAGCCCAGCTTTTATTAAATCAACAGCCAGAAATTTGGCTAGAGGAAGAAACCTCGATTTAGCTATCAGTTATCAGTTATCAGTTATCAGTTATCAGTTATCAGTTATCAGTTATCAGTTATCAGTTATCAGTTATCAGATGTAAGTTTTAAGTTATCAGATGTAAGTTTTAAGTTAATTAGTTAGTTATCTTTATCTTTATACCTGTTTACTGTTTACTGCTCACTGAAACATTTTACCTATCCCTGTTTAAACAAGCCATGAGTTTATGTCTTAATCCCGATTGTCTATATAACAATGATCCTACAGATAAATTCTGTCAAAAATGTTGCTTTCAATTATTACTAAAAGATCGTTATCGTGCTATAAAATTAATTGGTCAAGGAGGTTTCGGTAAAACTTTTCAAGCAATTGATGAGGATAAACCTTCTAAACCTTATTGTGTGATTAAACAATTTTTTCCTAGCGCTCAAGGCAGTAATGCTCTCAAGAAAGCGGCGGAATTATTTAAAGAAGAAGCGATTAGTTTAGATAATCTCGGTCAACACCCACAAATTCCCTCCCTCTATGCCTATTTTACCAGCAATGATGGGCGACAATATCTTGTTCAAGAATATATTGAGGGAGAAAATCTAGAACAAGAATTACAAAGCGAGGGAGTTTTCAATGAGGAAAAGATCAAACATCTTTTATTAGAAATTTTGCCAATTCTTGATTTTATCCATGCTAAAAGAGTCATTCATCGGGATATTAAACCAGCTAATATAATTAGGAGACGCAGCGATAATAAAATAATTTTAGTTGATTTCGGTGCCTCTAAATTCATGCCCATTGCTAATCTTTCCCTGACAGGAACAGTGATCGGTTCGGCGGGATATATCGCCCCGGAACAAAGCAATGGCAAAGCGATTAATAGCAGTGATTTATATAGTTTGGGAGTCACTTGTATCTATTTATTAACGGGAATATCTCCCTTTGAATTATTCGATGTGAGTGAACATGAATGGGTATGGAGACAGTACCTGATTAATAATCCTGTTAGTGTTGAATTAGGTAAAATTTTAGATAAATTAATTGAATTTGGCACCAAAAAACGTTATCAATCAGATGGGGAAGTCCTGCAAGAGTTAGCAGTAAAATTAGCCGTCGTGATTCCGCCAAAACCCCGATCACAGAATACAATTCAAGAAACGGTTTTGCCAGTTTTTCCAGCCGCCACCAGGGAGGAAATTAACCTCAAAAGTGCCAAGGAAATTGATTACACTAACCTACGGGATTTCTTAGCGCAAGAAAAATGGCAAGAGGCAGATCAAGAAACGGCTAATCTATTCTTAAAAGTTGCCGATCAAACTAAAGAAAAATATCTTAAGATAGAAGACATAGATAACTTTCCCTGTGAAGATTTAGCCACTATCAATCAACTCTGGTTAAAATATAGTCAGGGAAAATTCGGTATATCTGTTCAGAAAAGAATCTATGAAAGTTTGGGAGGAAGCGGCAATTATGATCAACAAAAATGGAACGCTTTTGGAACAAAAGTCGGTTGGCGAGTTAATAACAAGTGGTTATACTACGATCAAATTACTTTCTCTCTCAAAGCACCCTGGGGACATCTCCCCACCCTTGTGTGGGGTGTGGGGGGTGGCATAATTCTTTTTTCTCGTCTGGAAACCTGTGCCATGGACGGAGTTTCTAGCAGGGGATAAATTGACTTAAAAACTTTTCTGGAGAATTAAACAATTTCTCCCTTCGCCAGTGCGGATATATTGTAAAGTATCAGTAAAAGAACGCATAAAAATTAATCCTCGATCGCTTTCCATTTCCAAAGGTGCGAGGGGATGTTGTTGTAGAGAATCAAGTTTTGCTTGCAGATCAAAAGATTGACCGTGATCCCATATTCTTATTTCTAGAGAATGGGACTTTAAAGTTAATTCTAGATCGATCGGTGTAGTCGGTGGTAAATGTTGGTGAGCGTAACGGACAGTATTAGTAAATCCTTCTGCTAAAGCCACCTTACACTGCCAAAGCACCGAGTCGGGTAGAAAAGAGCGGCCGTGAGATTCAAACCATTGTAGGACTGGGATTAAAGCTGCCAATTCCGTCTGGACTTGTAGATGGAATTGGAGGGGGAAAGAAGGGGAATTTAAGACTTCAGAAGGCACCACTGTTTTTTTGAAAGAGAATCAAAATTGTTTTAAAAATCAGTTGTAGATCGTAGCCTAAACTCCAATTTTCTTGATAGCGCAAATCTAGTTGAATTACCTCTTCAAAATTACTCACCCGAGAGCGACCATTCACCTGCCATTCTCCCGTCATACCGGGTTTTACATCTAAACGTTGCCATTGGGGAACATCGTAGCGTTCCACCTCATCGGGGGTGGGAGGACGAGTGCCAACAAGACTCATTTCACCGGTGATCACATTCCAAAACTGGGGCAATTCGTCTAAACTGGTGCGACGTAAAAATTTTCCTACCCGGGTAATCCGGGGATCATTTTTATTTTTAAAAAAAGCTCCCTCCGCTTGATTGGGGATTTTATCCTTGAGTGCTTCTGCATCCACACACATGGAACGAAACTTAAGAATTTTAAATTCCTTTCCCAACCAACCGCAGCGGGTTTGACTGAAAAAAATTGGACCGGGACTGTCTAACTTAATAGCGATGGCAATGGGGACAAAAATAACCCCCGTGATTAATAAACCCACGATCCCACCAACAATGTCAAGACCGCGCTTTAACCAACTGCGAATCGAGGGATGGGTTTCCGGTAGATGGTTTTCATTGGCAGTAAAGCTCTTTTCTTGGGCTGCTAGGGGGGAGGTTTGGAAAGTGAATAATTGATCTAGTCCCGTAATCGATAAAACCCCCATCACTGGGGGATGGACGTTAGCCAGCACTAACTCGATATTTTCTGCCCTGGCCGCTTTGAGATTATGGACTAAAGCACCCACACCACTACTATCCATAAATTGAGTGGCATTCAGATCCAGAATGACTTTTTCGGGAGTGGGTGTTTGGGCGATGAGATGGTGAAACAGATCCTTGAACTGTACTGCTTCCAAGACAGTCAAGCGATCCGGCATCCGCAAAACCGGATACTCCATCGGAATGATCAGAAAACGTGTTTCAGGAATTTGGGAAGTCATCGACACAAAGAGATGGTTTGATAGATGAACAAGGCCTGATGACCCACTTAAATGTTTACTACACTTTTCCCCAAATACCAATGGGTAATGTCAGAGATTACCTGTGATTATCGGCTAACGAATCTCACCTAGGGGCGGACGGCCTTGGGTTTGGGCCTTCGCTTTGGCTGCACCCTTTCTCAGGGCATCTAAACGGGTCTCATAACGCTTACGCAGACGACGGTTAGGGGTTTGTTCAATTAGGGTTTTAAAGGCACTGCCTAGGCTCTTGTAGGCGTTGGGGAGAGAATAACCGAAACGGGTGGCCAGGGCGATCGCTTTTTCATCAGCTTCGATCGCTTCTTTGAGAATTTTATCGCCATTATTTTTGCGCCAGAGACGATAACCGGAAATCCCACATAATCCCATGGCCAAAAGCAATAATAAACCATCCTGTACCCATAATTCCCCCACCGCACCACCTAAGCCAATAGCGAGGGCGGCCATTTCCCAGCCTTCCCGGGGAATACTATCATTTTGAATCCTGGCGACTTCATGCCAAAAGAGCAGATTACGCTGATCAATGGCTAAATTTTCCCATTTGGCTAAATCTATCTGAATTTCTACCTCATCTCTGCCAATTTCTTCACAACGGATCAGGGGGGGGTTAACCTCTGTGGAACCTTCTACCGTTACCCAACTTTGTAATTCTGGCGGTAGTAGGGTTTTTAGGCGCCGAAGTTCGCTCATTTCGGCTCGTGCAGAGGAGGCCGCATAAGATGTCATAGATTTTTTACCTATTCTCTACCAATGACGATGATTTCTATTTTCGATCATAGCGGTCTTTTTTGTGATCTTGGCAGCTTTTGGCAGTAGAGAGCATTTTCAGTTGTCGGTAATCAGTGAGGGAAGTGGGGAGACCACTTCGTGCGCGTTGCGGGGGGAAATGGGGAAGTGGGGAAGTGGGGAGTGGGGAGAAATAATCCATAACTGGGTTTTTAAGGTTCGATTGGGAGTCAATCATACTATTAAAAACCGATTTGGTATTATTCGCAAAATATAGGCTGTAACTTTTGCCGACTAATGCTCAAATATATCTTTGTATTGCTGTAAATCTAAAGCGGTGAAGATGGGGATACAACTAAAGCATTTTTGGGCTAATTCCCATCTTTCTTCTCTTTGCAGCATCACAATTAATTTATCTCGCACTGACAATAAATAGCGCACATCGTTAGCAGCATAACTCAGTTGTTGTGGGGTAAGATTAGCGGCATTTCCCCAATCAGAACTCTGAGCGGTTTTGTCTAATTCTATGCCTTCCAATTCCTGCACGAGGCTTTTTAAACCGTGACTGCTGGTATAAGTCCGAGCCAGTTTACTGGCGATTTTGGTGCAGAAAATCGGTTGAGTGGCAATGCCAAAAGTTTGGGACAATTGAGCCACATCAAAACGGGCGAAATGAAAGACTTTTTCTATCTGCTCATCCTCCATGACCTTTTTCAGATTAGGAGCCTCTGTTTGCCCCCTAAAAACCCGAATAGCGGTGACAAAACCACTGGGATCACAGAGTTGAATTAAACACAGTCGATCGCGCCCTGGAATTAATCCCATAGTTTCTGTATCTACAGCGATCGAATTAACCCCTAAATAACGGGATAATAGGTCATCGCTTAAATCTCGATCGCACACTTGAAAATTGTCTAAGTTCATATAGTTAGGGGTTAGGAGAGCTTTTTTCAGTGATCAGTAAACAGTAATCAGTAATCAGTAATCAGTAATCAGTAAACAGTAAACAGTAATCAGTAATCAGTAATCAGTAAAAAGACAGCACTGTTAATGCCATTTAATACTCCTTACTTAAGACTGTCCACTGAAAACTCAAATCTGATAACTCAAATCTGATAACTGATAACTGATCACTGATCACTGATAACTGATGTTAAAAACTGGTAATTAAATTAAAATATCATTGGGGGGATTTTGTCAACGCTTTTTAACAAAAAGTTGTGTAAAATAATATTCGCCAACATTATTTTTAGCGATACCGATACCGGTGAGATTATAATCACCAACCATATTTTTTTGATGGCCGGGGCTATTAATCCAACCCTTGACGGCAACGCTAACGGGGTCAGGATATCCCTTCATAAAAGCCAAATTTTCGCCCATTTTTTCTAAAGGAATCTTCCTTTGTACTGCCTTGACTCTTCCCTCAAAACCATCATGACTAAAAGGAGCCTGTTTATGGGCCATTTTTTGACTAAATAAGCGAGCTTCATGACTAATACGAGCATCGAGACGTAGGGGCGGTAAATTTTGAGAAATTCGGTAGCGATTAACTTGATAATTAGTGTTTTCTTCGAGGGTGATTAAAAAAGATTGATTCTGGATAGGATCGTAGCTAAGAGGATTAGTAGAAACGGGAGCGGATTGACGTTTTAGAAATATTTGAGTAAAGTATAACTTCCCTTGATTATCCGTCGCTACTCCAATCCCGGTACTATCAAAATCTCCCTCCATATTTTCCCGATGACCTTGACTTTTAATCCAGCCATCCACAGCAATCATTACCGGGTCATCATAACCTTGATTAACTGCCACATTTTCCCCCACCGCTTGATAGGGAACCGAAACACCAATAGTTTGCGCTCTTTTGTCAAAATCTTGATGACTAAAAGGAACTAAACCCGAGGCCATACGTTGGCTATGTAATCTTGCCTGTTGCGAAATTGCTCGATTTAACAGTAGGGGAGATAAATTACGAGATTGACGATAGCGATTGACCTGTTGATAGATTTTATTCTCTAAAACAAGTAAAGTTGCCGCATCTAAAGGAGAGGGAGAGGGAGAGAAAGATGGCACGAGTTCCGTAAAAGAGCTATAGTTTAAGGCGCTACAGGCCATTAAACTTGTCGATACAAGCATCAAAATTCCTAACCGATAAGGTTTCTTAAAAAAACTTTTCATCAAAAAAATTGGGTCTGAAACCCCGCCGTTCTAGGTTGGATTTACTGTTAAATACTAGCGCATTTACAGGATATATGCCAGAACGTCAGGTATGGGGAAAGCCGATCGCTACCGATTTTACCCAACACCAGAACAAGAGTCGCTATTGCGGCGCACCTTGGGCGGTGTAAGATTAGTTGACAATAAAGCTCTCCATGTCAGAACACAGAGAAATCACAGCGAAGGGGTTTTAGTTGAATTTCGCCATTTCCCCATTTTCCCAGTCTTGGTGGCGACCTGTTGACCAGAGGGGGGTAAATCTGTCAAGGCAGCCGCGAAACCCGGTAAGGGACCCCAAGCAGAAACCCAAATCGTCAGGTTTGGAAATCACCGTCCGGCCCCGGCGGTGAGGATGTCAACTTTTTGGTGCAAGGGTCAAGACTTGTTAAGATCGATCAAGCCGCTCACTCAAATTTACCACTTCTGTGGCTCTCATTTATGGTAATCGACTTTCTGCCCTTCACTATCAATATTTCCCCGGCCTTTATTGCCGGTAGCTGTCTCTGGTCTTTAGCATTGTATCTGGGGTTAGCTGGGGTGCGAAATTGGTTTATAGAAATTTTCTATGGCTGGTTTAATTTTGCCGAGCGTTTCCTCTATACTTCCCTAGAGGAGTTTGAAAAAACTCGCGTCGCCAGAGAATCCCAAAATGCTTTTTATGCCTCTATCTTTAGTATTATTCCCTTTCTCATTCTCGGCGGTTTCTCCGATTGGTTAATCGAGATTAGTTTAGGAAAAAGTTGGCCGATTAGTGTCGGTATTCTCGCCTGTGTTGCCTGTGGTGTCTATGAATTAGGACGGCAGGACGGCAGCGGTAATCAGTA
Source organism: Microcystis sp. M109S1 (assembly GCF_020247025.1). Lineage (NCBI taxonomy): Bacteria > Bacillati > Cyanobacteriota > Cyanophyceae > Chroococcales > Microcystaceae > Microcystis > Microcystis sp. M109S1. The sequence continues at coordinate 3,512 of NZ_JADBRW010000179.1, read as the reverse complement.
AATTAAGCTGTTAACTATCTCAATTACTTCTTAGGACTGCACAGGGGTGGCAGGTTAATAGGTTTTAACCCTTGACTAGCGCTCAATCTTTTCCTTCCAGACGATTTCTATGTTTATTAAGGGTCTTTTGTAGTAAATTCAAAACCTCATTAGCAATCTCAATAACTTGATGGGTTCCAAAACCGGCCTGAGTTAATTCTTTAAAAAAAGCCTTAGCGACAATTTTGGCTAATTTCGGGGGATAAGGAGGGACAGCGATCAAATGTTCGGACTGAATTTCTGCTATTTCTCTAGTCACTGCCATAGCCACAAAACGAGATTTTAACATCCCTTGCAAATGAAAAATTTGCAGGGATTGGGCAGCCTGTTGAGCGAATAACTGCAAGATTTCTAAATCTAATGGTTCAAAATGTTTTTTGTCTAGGGGAAAACTGAGATTAATTACTCCGATTACCTGCTCGTTTAGGATAATCGGTACGGAGATAAAACTATTATTATTTGATCTTTTGGGATAAGGGGCTGCAGTGGAAAATGGCGATCGAGTGATATCCTTAATTAGTAAAGGGTTCCCTGTGGCCGCTACACTGTCGGCAATAACTTGATCGAGTTTAATTATTTCTTGATCAGCCAAAGGTGATAGATCATCATAATGGGCAAAAACTTCTAGATAATCGGTAATTTCCCCTTTTAATTCCTGTGGAGAGCTTAACATAATTGAACAGTGCCGCGCTCGCAATTGATGAGCGCTCATACTAGCTATTTTCCGAAAAATATCTTCGAGATTTTCCTCGACATTCAAGACAAGAGCCAGAGCCGTTAATTTGGGGTTAAAATTATCCATGTATTCAATCATTTATTCAGTCCGAGTTTAGGCTTTCAGGGTGAGGGTGACATTCCCCATATCCCTGTTTGTCTGAGTCTATAGCTTGCCATAGCATCTCATGGAAGGGCTTTTTTACTCGCTAACTGCTCTATTGTAGATGTGCTGAAAAACTTCTGTATTTCTCTTGTTTTTTGTCTTCCCTCTAGCTACTCTGATCTAGTAGGTCAGACGAGTTCAACCTGACTTGAGTGAAAGATGGTGCGTTTTCTCTGGGCAATTTTGGCCGGTGTGGGGATGGGGTTAACAGTAGCGCCGGTTTCTTGGTGGTTACTCGCATGGATTTCTCTCGTCCCCCTGTGGATTGTTGTGAGATTAGCGGAAAAATCCCTAAAAAAACAGCTTTTATACGGTTTTGGCTGGGGTTTTGCCTACCATGGTCTGGCTTTATTCTGGATCACGGGAATTCACCCGATGACGTGGATGGGTGTCCCCTGGTTAGCGAGTTTGTTAATTGCCCTGTTTTGTTGGTTGTTTATTACTTTTTGGGGAACGGCGATCGTGCTAACTTGGACGTTAGTCATGTTTTATGTCAACAAAAGTCTTAATCAGTCATCTTTTCGGGATGCCCTCCTACGGGTTTTCATCGGCACTGCCCTCTGGTGTGGGTTAGAATCTCTCTGGAGTCAATCCCCTCTCTGGTGGACTACCCTTGCTTATAGCCAAAGTCCCCATAATTTATTGATTCTGCAATTGGGCAAATTATCGGGTTTTACGACGGTAACGGCGGCAATTGTGGCAGTTAACGGTTTAATCGCCGAAAGCTTGCTCCTAATCCGTCAATCGCGGCAAAATCTCGCTTTTCTCTCTTTACCCCTCCTCATTTGTTTTAGCCTCCATCTCTGGGGATGGAATGTTTACCATAAACCGATCGAAAAGTCAAGGGATTTAGGGATAAAAATTGGCGTCATTCAGGGCAATATTGCCAACACGATTAAACTTTCGCCCCTGGGATTTCAAAAGGCGCTCGAAGGTTACACCTCTGGTTATCAAATTCTGGCCGATCGAGGAGTAGATGCCGTCTTAACTCCTGAAACGGCCTTACCCTACTATTGGGAGAACTTAGTCAATAATAGCTCGATTTATTCGGCAATTTTAGCCAAAAAAACGCCGATCTGGTTAGGTGCATTTGGCAAGGTGGACAAGGGTTATAACAATAGTCTCTTGACCATTGATGGCGAGGGACAGGTGATTAGTCGGTATGATAAAGTAATTCTCGTGCCTTTAGGCGAATACGTTCCTTTTCAGGAAATTTTGGGCGGAATTGTTGATCGCCTTTCTCCCTTGCAAGCGCATTTAATCCAGGGAAATCCTGATCAAATTATTGACAGCCCTTTCGGTAAAATAATTGTGGGCATTTGTTACGAGTCGGCTTTTTCCGAACATTTTCGCCGTCAAACTGCTAGGGGAGGCGAATTTATTATTACCGCTTCTAATAACGCCCATTATAGCCACGCCATGCCCGCTCAACACCATGCTCAGGATACCATGCGAGCGATCGAAACCGATCGATGGATGGCCCGGGCCACCAATACAGGTTATTCTGCTTTTGTGGATCCCCACGGTAATCACCTTTGGCTATCGGATCTGGATAGATATCAAATCCATAGCGAAACAATTTATCGACGGGATACGAGAACTTTATATGTGCGCTGGGGAGATTGGTTAACTAAAGTTTTAATCATTACTGCCGGACTAGCTTGGCTCTGGAGAGCTTGGGATTAAGATGACAGTGGTATACTTTTTCGTGAATAAACTGTTAAATAACCTAAGTTTTTGATGCAATGAAAGAGCAATTTGTCAAGTGGTTGAATAGAATCTTAATATTTGATGTGTTTTTAGTAATAGCGGGCTTTCTCTGGTTTGCCCTGGCTGTTATCGGTGAATCCACGGGAATTCCCCTAGGATTTAAACTTTTTCAGCGTCTTTGGCTGCCCTTATTCAATCCTGCTATTAGTATTTTAATTGCGGGGGCGATTGTCAGCTGGGCGATTAATAAAATTCAAGAGCGCTGGTCCCCTAAATAGGGTCTGCTGAAAGAAGCTAAAAACCTTGCTGGATAAGACTTTTAGACTTTTTTGAAATCCAAAAGTACCAGATATGGGAGTGATCGGGGGTAAAATTGAGGTACTTTTTCCCTGAAAATTAGGTAATTGACCCCCTCAAAATCGGTAAAACCCCACACCCCACACCCTACACCCTATACCCTATACCCAGGAAAAACTTTTTGCCGCAAATCCTAGTTCAGATTCTTGACTTTCGTAGCGAGATGATTCCCGCTCCCCTAGAAGTTATTTTTCCTAGTTGATAAAAATGGCTCTTCGGTAATTGTTATGCAAATAATTAACTTAAAATAAAATTCGATGAGAGTGCCTACGCCTAAAAGTAGCTGAAATCTATACAGGGAGAGACTTACGGCACAAATAGGTTAATACCAAAAGATAGACAATTGAGTTAAAATTTGATATAATCGCCAAAAACCCGAGTATTTTACTTATGATGCTTGACAAATTTTTGAACCTAACAGGAACGTCTATTCAAGGCTATCTACACCTAGAAAATATCGGTATAGTTGGCCGAATCGAATCGAAAAATCAAAAAGCAACCTGTCCTCGTTGTCGGTTAGAGAGCG
>NZ_JADBRW010000178.1:0-22236 GCF_020247025.1 Microcystis sp. M109S1 | reverse complement strand
TGATAACTGATAACTGATAACTGATAACTGATAACTGATAACTGATAACTGATAACTGATAACTGATAACTGATAACTGATAACTGATAACTGATAACTGATAACTGATAACTGATAACTGATAACTGATAACTGATAATTGATAACTGATTTACATTCTTTCCAAAACGGAGATTCCTAGGAGAGATAGGCCTAATTTTAGGGTTCTTGCCGTCAAATCACACAAAACTAAACGAGAGGTTTTAATCGGTTCTTCCGCTTTGAGTACAGGGCAACTTTCGTAGAAACGATTATACTTTTTACTGAGTTCGTAAAGATAATCACATAAACGATTGGGTAATAAATCCTCTTCCACGGTGCTAATTACTTGCGGAAGTTGCAGTAATTGTTTAGCCAGAATTAATTCGCTTTCATCCTTGAGAATTAGCGGTGAATTGGCACTTAAATCCTGAAAATTAATACCACCTTCGCGACTGATACTCTGGACTCTAGCGTAAGCGTACAGCATATAGGGGGCGGTGTTGCCTTGCAGATTGAGCATTTTGTCGTAACTGAAAACGTAGTTACTATTGCGATTTTGGCTGAGATCGGCGTATTTAACGGCACTTAATCCGACAGTTTTGGCAGTCTTAGCGATAAAATCGCCGGTTTCTTCTCTTTCCTCGCTTGCCAGTCTTTTTTCTAAGTCAGCCAGGGAACAGGCGATCGCTTGATCGAGTAATTCTTGTAATTTTACCGTCTCCCCGGAACGAGTTTTTAATTTTTTACCATCTTCCCCTAAAACTAATCCAAAAGCGACGTGAACCACTGCCACATTATCGGGTAAAAATCCCGCTTTTTTAGCCACCTGAAATACTTGGGCAAAATGGTTAGCTTGTCCAGCATCGGTGACATAAATTATTCTTTCGGCTTTATCTTGCCGGACTCGATAACAAATTGCCGCTAAATCGGTGGTAGCGTAATTATAACCGCCGTCGGATTTCTTGACAATTAGGGGCAAAGGATCGCCCTCTTTGTTGGTAAAACCATCGAGAAAGACGCATAAAGCACCGTTGTCTTCTGTTAGCAATCCCTGTTGATCTAATTCTCTGATTACTGCCTCAAGGTAAGGATTATAAAAAGATTCACCCCTTTCGGTCAGTTTTATATCGAGAATATCATAGATTTTCTGAAATTCCCGCCGTGATTGTTGACAAAGTAACTGCCATGCTTGACGACTTTGAGGATCACCCGACTGTAATCTTACTACCGCTTGACGGGCAGTTTCTTTAAATTTTTCGTCTTCATCAAAACGAATTTTGGCCTTTTTATAAAAGCTAACTAAATCCCCTAAATCTAGGGCATCTGCTTGGGTTAAAGCGCTAGGATAAGCTTCTTGTAGATAGGTGATTAACATCCCGAATTGAGTACCCCAATCCCCGACGTGATTAAGACGAATTACTTGATGATGACGAAATTCCAAAATCCTGGCGATACAATCACCAATTATAGTTGATCGCAAGTGACCAACGTGCATTTCTTTGGCAATATTGGGACTGGAAAAATCGACAATAATTTTTTGACTGGGGTTAGCAGCGGCAACTCCTAAACGGTTGTCGGTAATTAGGTCTTTTAATTGGGTTTCTAGATAACCGGGTTTAAGGGTAAGATTGATAAAACCGGGTCCGGCAATTTCGGGGGTTTGACAGAGATCATCTATCTCTAGATTTTTTAGTAAAGTTGCCGCCACTTCCCGCGGTTTTTGTTTTAATTCTTTGGCTAAAGAGAGGGAAATATTACATTGATAATCGCCAAAACGGGGGTTACTAGCGGCCACAATTAGAGGATCGGTATCAGCGAAGTTTTCCCCAAAGGATTTAACTAGGGACTGGGAAAAGCGTTCTTTTATTTGTTGGATAATGGCAGTCATAGAGAGAATTTAGGAATGAATGTTAGAAATCTATGGGTAATTAGGAAATTTATCTTGCTCTCATCTTGAATAGAATTGATCCGAACGGGGCATTACGTCCATTTTCTTGGTACATTATAAGCATCAAATTTAGTATCTTTACTAATTAGAATTAGCGATCTGTTTAGAGATTGAGCAATTAGCATTCTATCAAATGGATCACGGTGATGCAAGGGTAAAGTACAAATTTTTAGAGTATCAGAAAATGATATAGACAGTAATGTTATATCTGATGCTTCTAGTTTAGTTTCAATGGTTTCATAACTTTTTTGTAGGGCTAACTTACCTAAATTTAACTTAATCGCAATTTCCCAGAGACTAACAATACTGACATAAACTTCAGGAGCAAAATCAATTTCCTCCCGAAGATTATTAGGCAAGTTAGGATCGTTTTCAGTTAACCAGATGAAAGTATGGGTGTCCAGAAGAAAAGATGTCATCACATATATTCCTGAAAATCTTCCAAAGACTGATCAAAGTCATCGGACAAAGGCAAGGTAAATGTACCTTGTAAAATTCCTGAACGACGTTTCCTAAGAGAAGATTTCTCTATAATAACATCTGATTGATAATTGGCCATCAAATATTCAGCATAGTGAAGCAGCTCTATTTTTAATAACTCTGGCATTGCTTCGACAGTTTCTAATATTTTTGTGTCTATATTCATAGGTTTGGGATATTTAATCTGAGCGAATTCTTACTAATTACTTATTCCTTAACCAATAAAACCACGGCATAAACTGCGATACCTTCTTCTCGTCCTACCGGTCCCAATTGTTCGTTAGTAGTGGCTTTAATTCCCACCTGTTCCGGATTAATATTGAGAGTTTCTGCTAACTTGGTTCGCATCGCACTAAGGTGGGATTTCATTTTCGGTTTTTCGGCGACAATTACCGAATCAATATTATTAATCTGCCAACCTTTATCGATAATTAATTGATTAACTTGCTCTAATAATTTTAAACTATTCGCCCCTTGCCATTGCGGGTCTGTGGGGGGAAAATAATGACCGATATCGCCTAAACTAAGCGCCCCCAGCATGGCATCCATAATAGCGTGGGTTAAGACATCGGCATCACTATGACCCAATAACCCGACAGTATGGGCAATTTCTACTCCTCCTAAAATTAAAGGTCTTCCTGTCACCAATCGGTGGATATCGTAGCCGTTACCAATACGAATATTCATAGAGCAGTCCTCTTGGAGTTATATTAATTATCTTATCGCAAAAGGGAACGGGAAACGGGGAAATATTTATTTGTTTTTAATGGGTGCATCGTATTTTTGTCAATCAACTAAGTTAGTATTTTTAAAGGGAAACTCTCTGCTAAAGTCTGCCGTTACTTTCGATTTTATCACTCAATCCAAGCTTTTGGGGGGTTCTACCCCCCAAACCCCGGAGCGCATTAGTTTTTCGGTGGGATGCTTACAGGCAGCTGCTGATATATCTGTAATAATTTAAGAGTTACTGATAATTGCTGATTATCGGTATTTCTGCAAATGTGAGATGGCTCCTTTTTAATAGTAAAACGTAGGGTGCGTTAGACGGCAAAAATTGCTGCTTTGACTTGAAGGTAACAATCCGTCGTAACGCACCACCTATTATCAACTAAGTAGCCGGTTACAATTAAAGATAAAATACAAAGAACCAGAAGCCTATCCCACTATCTAAGAATTAATTGAGATTACTTACTAAATCCGTTTTTAATAGTAGCGTAACCCATGCGGGCGTTGGGTTTCATGCTTCAACCCAACCTACGTTCATCTTATATTTAATTCCACCCACCCACTTATAACTCGATCGCTGTTAAAATTGCGGTAGAATCGGGAGAGTAACTCCGAGTTTTTTCTTGGGGATAATCTCCTAACTTCTGACTATCCACTGCCAATTCCCGCAAAGGATAGCCATTTATTCTATCAGATTGAGAAGATATTAAGCATGATAACACTTGTGATTATGTTTTTCGCTGCCTTGCTGGCAGCTGCCGATTTTACTTACCAAGTTTTGATTCATTTTCCCGTACAAATCCTCAATTTTTTGGGGTCGTTGCTGTCCTATGGAGTGATTGGACTGATAATTTTCGTCCTAGTGTGGATTGTGGGTGACTGATTTCTTGGGGTAAAAAAATGAGAGAATTAGCCTTAGCCAATTCTCCCCAATTTAAGCCAACTTTTAGTTTTTACTATTCACTAGCCACTGCTTGGGGTTGTCCTTGCGGTTGGAATTGGAACAGGGAATAAACCACGTTACGACGGATATCAATCATCATTTCTAAAAACATCTCGTAGCCTTCCTGTTTATACTCAATTAGGGGGTCTTTTTGACCGTAACCGCGTAAACCAATCGACTCGCGTAAAGCTTCCATAGCTTGCAGGTGTTCGCGCCATAACATATCGATTTGTTGCAGGATAAAATAACGTTCGGCATCGCGCATTAAACCGGGGCGAATACTATCCACTTGACGTTCTTTAATTTCGTAAGCTTTGCGAACTTCTTCGTGGAGGAACATCTTGATATCATTAACACTCATATCCTCGATATCTTTAGCGGTAATATCTGCCAAGAGATAGACGAATTCCTGAGATTTACTAATCAGTTTTTCTAAATCCCATTCTTCCGCCGGCAGTTCGGGATTAATATAAGCCATGACGATTTCATCCATGGTTTTTTCGGCGTATTGCAGCACCTGTTCTTTTAAGTCCATCCCCTCCAAAACCCGACGACGTTCGGCATAAATAGCGCGCCGTTGATTATTCATCACCTCGTCGTATTCAAACACCTGTTTCCGGGCATCATAATAGAAGGTTTCCACTTTTCTTTGCGCTCCTTCCAAGGAACGAGTCAACATTCCCGATTCAATGGGCATATCTTCTTCCACCCGGAAGGCATCCATTAAACCCGCCACGCGGTCGCCCCCAAAAATCCGCAATAAATTGTCTTCTAGGCTTAAAAAGAAGCGTGTGGAACCGGGGTCGCCCTGTCTGCCCGCTCTGCCTCGCAATTGGTTGTCAATACGGCGGGATTCGTGGCGTTCCGTCCCGATAACGTGCAGTCCGCCTCTTTCTACTACTTCATCGTGTTCTTTGCCGGTGTAATCTTCATAACTTTTGCGAATTAATTTATAGACTTCCCGTAACTTTTGAATAACCTGGTCATCCGTGGGAGCTTTTTCGGCCGCAATAGCGATTTTTTCTTCTACTTCTAATTCCGGTAAACTTTGAGTTCCGTGGGTATCAACGGCAAATTTAACCGCTTCTTTCAGGGTATTTTCTACCTCTTTCGGTAACTCAGTGGGAAAAATTTCCGCCGAGGCGCGCCAGTTTTTTTTCTTTTTACCCGGAGCGAATCCTTGGGGGCGATTGCGTTCTCCTAAACTGGGTAAACTAAAGGCCAAATTGTCATCTTCGGGCATAACTAATTTGGGCATTAAATACTCGCGAATTTTCAATCGGGCCATATAGTCAGAGTTACCACCGAGGATGATATCGGTTCCCCGTCCTGCCATGTTTGTAGCAATGGTTACGGCTCCGGCCCGCCCTGCTTGGGCGACGATTTCCGATTCCCTTTCCACGTTTTCTGGGCGAGCATTAAGCAAGTTATGGGGAATCTTTCTTCCCTGTAATAAAAGCGAAAGCACTTCCGATTTTTCCACACTGGTAGTACCGACTAAAACCGGGCGGCCTTCTTCGTGCATTTGTTGACATTCTTCGGCGACGGCGTTCCATTTTGCCTGTTCATTTTTATAGACCACATCGGCTAAATCTTGCCGACGAGAAACGCGGTTGGTGGGGATAATTGTTACTTGCAGGTTATAGACTTTTTCTAGTTCCGTTTCTTCAGTTTTGGCCGTCCCGGTCATGCCGGATAATTTCGGATAGAGTAAGAAAAAGTTTTGATAGGTAATCGTGGCTAAGGTTTGGGTTTCCTGTTGAATTTCTACCCCTTCCTTAGCTTCCACTGCCTGATGTAAACCATCGCCCCAACGTCGCCCCGGTAATACCCGTCCCGTGAACTCATCAACAATAACAATTTCACCACTGCGGACGATATAGTTAACGTCTTTTTTCTGGAGTTCTTTGGCACGAATAGCGTTAGAAATATAGTGCGCCCAGGGATTTTCTTGGTCGTATAAATCGGTAACTTCTAATAGTTCTTCCGCTTTTTTAAAGCCTTCATCGGTCATTAAAACGTTACGGTCTTTTTCGTTAACTTCGTAGTCTCCCGGTCCGTCTTCTACTTTTTGGCGCACTAATTGCTCGGCGATTTCGGCGGCGAGAATATATTTTTCTGTGGGTCGATCGATCGCTCCTGATATAATTAATGGAGTTCTGGCCTCATCGATAAGAATGGAGTCCACTTCGTCGATAACGCAGTAGTTAAAAGGTCTTTGGACGACTTCCCCCATCACTGTAGCCATGTTATCGCGCAGATAATCAAAGCCGAGTTCGCTGTTAGTGGTGTAGGTGATGTCACAGGCATAATTTTTCTTTCTTTCTTCTGGACTCATACCGGCTTGAATTAGTCCCACACTTAACCCTAAAAAGCGATGTACCTGCCCCATCCATTCCGCGTCACGACGGGCGAGATAATCGTTGACGGTGACGACGTGAACCCCTTTTCCGGTCAATCCATTCAAATAAGCGGGGAGAGTGGCAACTAGGGTTTTTCCTTCCCCGGTTTTCATCTCGGCGATTTGTCCTTTGTGGAGTACCATTCCCCCCAATAACTGTACGTCAAAGTGACGCATCCCTAAGACTCGGATGCCCGCTTCCCGGACAATGGCGAAAGCTTCGGGGAGGATTTCCTCGAGAATCTCCTCTCTTTGCTCATAATTTCTCGCTTTGTCTAATCTTTCCTTAAATTCGCTGGTTTTGCTCCTTAATTCCTCATCGGACAGGTTTTTAATATCTTCTTCCAGCAGGTTGATTTCGGTGACGAGGGGCTGAAATTTTTTAATTTTGCGGGCGTTGGGGTCTCCGAGTAGGGCTTTTAACATAGCAGTTTTTATTCTCTCGCTTCGATTGGCTCTTGGTCTGTGGTGTTAACAATTGTATCACTCTGGTTGGGAGTGGAGAGTCATTTATCGGTGAAAAGGGACTATTGCCAGTGGGCAAAAATTAAGTTAGAGATGGTATCTTAGAGCTAAGAATATACTGATCTACTTTGATTCCCTAAAACCTTAAAAAACTTAGTATTGCCGACAAAGGAGGGTGAAACCATGACAGAAAGCCTTACCATGGCATCCCTCTACCAGAAACTCTCACAAATCGGACTTAAAAAAAATTATGTCCGAAAAAATGGCTTACCCAGTTGGTGGGATGATGAACTCAATGATAAACCCGTTGCGGTCCTAGAAGGAGCAGGTTATATCGCCAAAAACCTCAATCTTGACCTCTCATCTTTATTAACCCCTCAAGAAGAGGTCAAATTTAATAGACCTCCCCATACTAAATTTAAACAGCACAATAGCCAAAATAACCAACATCCCTATCTAGCGCAAGCTTTAGCGAGTCGGTTTGCTGAGTTAATTTCCTTGGGGGTTGAAGTTAATTATACTCCTTTACCTAAGGATGCTAAAACCATCAGGGAAGACATCTTAAGTGACCAGCCAAAGGTTGACTTGACCTCTCTTTTAGACTATTGTTGGTCTCAGGGAATAGCGGTAGGATACTTTGATCATTTTCCTAACAATACTAATAAATTTGCTGGATTAATTCAATGGCATTCCACTTCTCCTGTAATTATTCTTAGTTCAAAACATCAACAGTCGGCAAGACTCGCTTTTGACTTAGCACACGAATTAGGACATTTAGCATTAGCACATCTAAACAATGGGGTATTAGTTGATGAAGACATTACATTTGATAATGATAGCGAAGAAAAAGAAGCTAATCAATTTGCCACTGAATTACTCTTAGGTGATTGTGATAACTGCCTTGGGGATGGGAAATTCCAAAATGCTGAAAAATTGAGGAAATATGTTCAAGAACATTTTATCTCTCATCATCCCGATATTGACATAGGTGCAATTATTCTGAACTATGGATGGCATAATAGGGACTACTTTGCTTTAGCCATGAAGACTTTAAAAGTATTAGAACCTAACCCAAATGGCAACAAGATTATTAATGAATATTTGGCCAATCAGTTAGACTGGGATAAATTTGATGACGAAACCTACGAGTATCTAGAAAAGGTGTTAGGAGTTTAATCTTGACTGGTTCTGTTTATTGTTTGGATAATGACATTATCCTAAAATTGGCCACCTGTGGTTTATTTGAGAAAACCCTCAATACCTTTGGAGTTGAGATTAATCAAGTTAAAATTCTTGAGACATTTCAATATAAATTTAAAAGGCAAGCGCAGCAAAAAAGAAAGAGAAACCCTGTTAAATATAACCTAGAAGACGCTTTATCTGTCGTTGAAACCTGCGATAAAATATCAATTAATAATATCAATCAGGAGGATTTTATTCAATTACAGAAAATTGAAGGAATAGACATAGGTGAGGCTATTCTCCTCAGTTATGTTAGCTACTTGAATAAACAAAATAATTTAAGCTATTTACTCACGGGAGATAAACGATGCTTAAAAAAAATAAATGTTCCTGAAACTAATCAGATTACTGGCTACCTTGAAGGTAAAATATGGTGTTTAGAACAATTAATTTTAAAAGATATTGAAATTTATGGATTTAATTGTATTCAAGAGAAAGTTTACCCCTTTAGAGATTGTGACACTAATCTTAAACTTATATTCGGTTATAGCAGAGAATCAGCAGAGCAGCAAGTCAGAAAACTGTTAGAAACTGAAATTAGGGAATTAAGCAAAGAAACGGGAAACTTACTTTATCCCTACCCTCAAGGATAGCAAAATTAGCTAAAATGAGATAATCGATAGGCGATAATCTTATCCCAACAACTTCACCAAAATATTAACAAGGATGGATAGTATTAACTAAAGATGTAAACATTGGTAGAAATATTTTAGAAGTTCAACAGATAGCCCGTTATCAGGCTCAAGTATTTGTTCTAGTTTCTGGTAATACTAAATCTGGTTATTAAAAACTGATTATTTATTCTACCTTTTACCTCTCCTGATATGTAGCCTATATTCAACGGATTTAGTATTAATCTTCTCTCACCGGTGGCTTAACTAAAGGGGAAACCACCATATTTATTGATAATTATATCTATAGTTTCCATAATTGCGATCGATTCTCCCAAAATGGAGATAATTTGTTGATAATGTTCTAAGTCATCGTAGCTAAGGTGGCGACCTTTGCGGTCTTTTAGCCACTTCTGACACACTTGATAACCGCCGATATAAAAGTTCCAAATTTGCGGCGGAATCCCCGCAAAATACTGGTCAGAATTAATCGAAATTTGTTGTTTATTTTCGTCATATTTCACCTGTTCAACTAGATTAGAACCCGCCACAGGATAGCTACTAATTTCTTTTCCTGTCCCTTTCATCAGGTGTAACTGCACTAATCTGTCACCTTTTTTGACTAATTCCCAGAATAATTCTTTATCACTGGTGAGAGGAACACGAGGAAAGTCTATTTTTAAAAATTCGGCGTAACGTTGGCGATATTGGGGAGAGTAAAAGACGGCATAGATATAGTTAAAAATGTCTTCCGGTGCAAAGGTTTTCTTTTCGTCTCCTTTGCCATCTGAGAAAAATTCTAAGCCAAGTTTTGCCGAAAGTTTGTTAATAAATTCTGGCGCTAGATTGGGCCGGCGACCATTTGGCGAGTTGGTTGGTTCTGTTTCAAATAGAGTTGGGGTATTGGTTGGGTAAAGATAGAGGGGGAAGTTATGGTTAGATTCTTTCGTGATATTTGAAATCAAACAATCATTAGGAACTAAGTCAGTTATCCAAAAATGTCTATATTCATTATTTGCTATTTGACGAGAACAAACTAAACACAAATTTTCTTTGTTAAATATATGGTTTCTTAAATCAGGTCTTGTTCTATCCATAACATAATCAGAATAAAACATAAACCTATTGTCGAAGGGTCTATAAGCGCATAAGTCAAGGAATCTCCACAAGTCTATCTCTTGTTTCAAAGCTGTAGATGCTTTCTTCCAATCCCACTTTCCTAAGTCATATTTATCAGAAAAAGAATTGTCTAATTTATCTTGATTAACTAATTCAGTAATTCGTTTAACTATCTGCTCTTTATCGAAATCTATAGCAAAGTGATCACGATGACTCTTGAAACCATAGATATGAGTAATATATATTTCATCAATTCTATGATATTTATTATATTCACCTAACAATTCTTCTGATTGACTTCTTAACAAATAAAATGGTTTTTTAGGCTCTATATCTAACCATCCAGTTGAACTAATATCATTTTCATCTAACCAATGATACTTACCCCCAACTAACTCCCTATTCTCTTTAACCTCTCTAACACCCCACAAATCAGCATGATAAACCTTCGCTAAATCTTGCTGACTATCTTGATACTTGATAAAAAATGCAATCGCTACACCTTGCTGAATATCAAACACATTTTGATCGGGTGAACCATCGGGACAAACTTCTTTTTTCTTGCTATTCCCATGCAAATCTAAAACATAAATCTCATCAAAAGTCTGCATCAAATTTTGACGCATTCCCCGAAAAGTTGGGTTATCTAAATAACCATGATTTGTAATTAACGCCACAACTCCATAACCAGTTTCCGCTACCCGATACTGAGCAAAGCGAATAAACTTCACATAATCATCTAATAAACCTTTGGGGTTTCTCTCTCCCAATGGTTTCCCATCTAATTGATAATAATCCTTAACCAAATTCACAATCCAAGGATCAGTATTCATCGACTGATAGGAATAGGGTGGATTGCCTAAAATCACCATGACTGGCATTTCTTGCTTAACATCTTTTGCCGCGGCTGCTTCATCGCGAATACGATTTAAAAAACCGTCAGCAGGGGGAATTTGAAAAGCTTCCTGTAGGGTGTTGGTGAGATAGATTCCTAAGCGTTCATCGGCACTAAAATCATAGCCTAATTCCTGAAGTTGTAAACCTAACTTCATGTGTGCTACGGTGTAGGGAGCCATCAGTAACTCAAACCCAAAGAGACGCGGTAATAAATGTTTACTAACATAACTAGACCACATCCCTTTCTGTTGACGAAAACTCTCATAGATATAATCGATAACAGAGTGTAAAAAAGTGCCGGTTCCCACAGCAGGATCCAGAATTAAAACTTGGTGAACTTCCTGAGTTTCTTGGCTATTATTAGGATTTTTAATCGTAATTTTTTTGGCATCGGCCAAACCTTTAGGAATCTGAAACTTATTTTTCAGAATATAGTCCACACTGCGAACCATGTAAGAAACCACGGGTTCAGGGGTATAATAAACCCCCCTAGACTCACGCATTTTACTATCGTATTCGGCTAAAAAAGTCTCATAAAAGTGAACTACAGGGTCCTCCTTGCGGGTGCGTTTTCCAAAGCTGCCCAGAATCCCCTCCATGTCCGTTTGTTGTAAAATAGTGGCTAGAGTATCCACGGCCCAAGTAATCCGCTCATCTAATTCTGTACCAGCAATTTGATGAAAAATTCCCCGCAAAAAAGGGTTAGTTTTTGGCAGTCGAAATCCCGCCGTTTCCCGGGAAAAAGAACTGATTTGATCCGTATTACAGCGTGCTGCGAATAAACCATAACAAATTGTTTGTGCATACATATCCGCAAACTGCGCTTCATTGAGATCACTAATTAAAACTCGTTGAAAAGATTGCAATTGTTGCCGCAACATTCCCCCGCAATCTTGATCTTTTAAAGCTTGGCCGATTGCGTCTCGAATTAACTGCGCTAAAGCGGCCATTTTTTTCGCTAATTCTCGCGGTGTTGTTATCTGAATAACTTTCGAGAGAAAAAATTGGCAGAACATTTGTTCTACTTGCAAAATACCCTGGGAATCAGGTTTAATTTGCTTTTTTTGATTAAGAGTTGCCACGGAAGCTGATAGACGCAATTCTCCCGATACATACCAACGAAATTCTAAATGATCGGTGATAATTAAGTTACCCAAAGCCTGTAAATAACGTTTTATTTGGGGAGTATTTTCAACCTTTTTGAGAGAAGTTCCGATATCTTTTGCTTCCAGATGACCAATTTCTACCATACCCTGATTAATCACAAAATCCGGAGCGCCACAAGCAATCCTTTTCGGTTCATTGAGAGCTTGTAGGTTATTATTTAGGGATTCAATTAATTTTTTTAAAGCAGGACGATAACTGTGTTCTGTGGCGTTACCCTGTTGATAAATGCCAGTGATTTCCTCTAGATATTTTGGCAGTGAATTAGTCATTATCGGTGCAGCCTATAAACGTTCTTCTATAGATAAAATATAACCTCATTTGGACCCAAGGTCCCCTGAGATGCGCTCATTCTACTTTATGGGTGCATCTGACATTTGCAGAAATACCGACAATCAGCAATTATCAGTGATTCTTAAATTATCACAGATATATCAGCAGCCGCCTGTAAGCATCCCACCGAAAAGCTAATGCGCGGGGGGTTTGGGGGCGGCGCCACGCCCCCAACGGGGGGTTTGGGGGGTAGAACCCCCCAAAAGCTTGGATTGACTAATAAAATCGGAAGTAATGCCCGATTTTATCAGAGAGTTTTCCCGTAAAAATCCCAACTTGCTAGATTTACAAAAATGAGATGTACCCTGCTTTATCCCTATCCTCAAGGATACCAAAATTAGCTAAAATGAGATAATCGATAGGCGATAATCTCATCCCAACAACTTCACCAAAATATTAACGATGGTCAAAGTGTCATCTCCCTTATCTCTAGAGCATCTCTACCATGTTCCCACCTATACTATAGCCGATACTGCGCGCTATCTCCATATTCCTTTACCCACTCTGAGAACCTGGGTAAAGGGACGCACCTACCCCACCAAAAAAGGACAAAAAGAGTTTTTACCCCTCATTCAACGACCTAATCCGAATATTCCCCAACTTTCCTTTACTAACTTAGTGGAAGCGCACGTTTTAAGAGTTATTCGCACCGTTCATAACATCCCTCTCGATAAAGTTAGACTTACCCTAGACTATATTAGTGAACAATTTAACACCGATCATCCTCTGGTTCAAAAACAATTTAGTACCGATGGAATTGACCTTTTTATCGAACAATTTGAACATTTAATTAATGCCTCCCGTTCGGGACAATTAGCGATGAAACAAGTCTTAAATAATCTCTTAACTCGTATTGAATGGGATGAACAAGATATCGCCACAAGGCTTTTTCCCACTATCAACCTAAAGGGGGAAGACTTCACTGATAAAGTCCTCATGATAGACCCGAATATTTCCTTCGGAAAACCCACTATCAAAGGAACAGGAATTCCCACTAAAATTGTCACAGAACTTTATGATGCGGGGGACTCTATAGAAGATATTGCCAATGATTATAATTGTCAACGTTGGCAAATTGAAAAAGCGATTTTATTCGAGTCCAATTGGCAAGCAGCATGACCTATCAATACACCTATTTTATAGACCGCGCTTTAGGAAAGTCTATCGGTGAAGCTTTGCAAAAAATAGGGGTTAAGATTGAATTTCATCATGCTCATTTTGCCCCAGATGCACCAGATACGCAGTGGCTACCTATTGTTAGTCAAAGAGGATGGATAGTATTAACTAAAGATGTAAACATTGGTAGAAATATTTTAGAAGTTCAACAGATAGCCCGTTATCAGGCTCAAGTATTTGTTCTAGTTTCTGGTAACTTACCTCGTCAAACAATGGTTAATATTTTTGTGGAAACAATCGATAAAATCGAGAGAATAACCCAAGGTAATCAAGCTCCTTTTATCGCAAAAATATACCAAAATTGTCAAGTTAAATTGTGGAAAAATAAAAATGAATTAACCAGAATGCTAGAAACTATTTAAAACTTATTAAAATAGTTTCTATTCAGTAACAAATTACAACTAAATTTGTTGACAATATTCTCACCATTACCTTTGATGCAATTGTCGAAATTGTCTGAGCAGTGAACCAGTTTAATCAACTTCTTAATCCCCCCACTTGCTGTTAAATTTATCTCCGTTCACTTCACCCAGGGGGAAGGGGGGACTTCTGGCGAGATTTGAGTTAAACTAGAAAGGTTGACTATTGACAAACATCGATCGCACAGGAGTAAATTATGTCTAGAGTCTGTACTATGACGGGGAAAAAGGCCAATAACGCCTATGCGGTGTCCCACTCCCACCGTCGCACCAAAAAATTACAAGAAGCTAACCTACAATGGAAAAGAGTCTGGTGGTCGGAAGGCAACCGTTGGGTAAAACTACGCATCTCCACCAAAGCTATCAAAACCATTGAAAAGAAAGGATTAGCCGTCTTCGCTAAAGAAGTAGGCTTAAACTTGAATTTGTACTAAGCGAGTAGTTCAGAAGTGGAGACGAATCGGCCGTATCGTTGACTCCTGTGCTTTTGATTATTAAGTATTGCAACAGGGAGTGATGTGGGGTGAAAACTACCTTTAAGATTAAAAACTTAAAACGACCTGTTCAGGAGAATTTCAATGTATTCAACCCTATTAATGGCCGCTACCGCCGTACAAGGTTCCAGCGAATGGAGTCCCAAAGTGGCGATTGTCATGATTATCTGCAATATTCTCGCTATTGCTTTCGGTAAAGCGACTATTCAACAACAAAATGTCGGTCCTGCTTTACCTTCCCCCGCTTTATTCGGTGGTATGGGATTAGGCGCTTTACTAGGTACTACCAGTTTTGGTCATGTCCTCGGCGCCGGTGTTATCCTCGGTCTCTCCCGTCTCGGAGTTATCTAAATATTTGTTGATTTTCTCAATCGGTGGCCAAAAGTCACCGATTTCTTTTGTGACAAATTCTGGACTATATAAGTAGGTAGGTGTTAAAAATTGTCTGATCCCCCCGCCTATCGGCACCCCCCTTATCAAGGGGGGCAGGGGGGATCAGAGGCAAAATCTATCTTCTATTTAATTAGAACCACTTACTTATAATAAATATGACTTTACCTCAAAAAAATTCTTTTTGGTACGATGATCGATTTCAGAAGATTTTTCTACAGGTAATTATCCTGCTAATTGTCTGCCTAATTTTCTGGTTTTTTGGCCACAATTTAGTGATTAATTTCCAACGCTTACGCTTAAGTTTTGGCTTTGGCTTTCTCTTTGATCCTGACCGACCAGCTTCTTTTGCGATTGGTGACTCTCCTATTCCCTACAGTCCCACCGATACCTATTTTCGCGCTCTTTTGGTGGGATTAGTTAATTCCCTCCGCATTATGATTACTGGCATATTTTTGGCGATTAGTCTGGGAATAGTCATCGGGTTAGGTCGCTTGTCGGATAATTGGTTAATTCGTCAGTTAGCAACAATTTATGTGGAAACTATTCGCAATACTCCTCTATTATTACAATTATTTTTCTGGTATTTTGCGGTATTTCTGAAACTGCCTAAAATTGAGGACTCTCTAGAGTTCTTTGGCAGGGTATTTTTAAATAACTCAGGAGTATATTTACCTTTCCCCGCTAATAGTTTCAGGACATGGTTAGCCTTAGCTATCATTGCTTTAGGAATAATTTTCTCAGTATTTTTATATCTAAAAAATAAACTTAGTTTATGTCTAACTAGCCTACTAATCCTAGTTATATTTCCTCTAATCTGGGGTTTACAATGGCAAAGTCCCCAAGTTAATCCTATTAATCAAAATATTGACTTTGGTTTACATCTTTCTTCTGAGTTTGCCACCCTCTTAATCGGTTTAACTGTTTATACAGCTGCCTTTATCGCGGAAACAGTACGGGGGGGAATTCAATCGGTTAATCGGGGACAATGGGAAGCAGCTAAAGCCTTGGGATTAAAACCTTTATTAGTGATGAGATTAGTGATTTTTCCCCAAGCTTTGCCAGTGATTATTCCTCCTTTAACTAATGAATGTTTAAACCTGGTTAAAAACTCTAGTTTAGCGATCGCTATTGGTTATAATGATATTTATGCTATCTCTAGTACCATCGCTAATCAGACAGGAAAAGCTGTAGAAATGTTAATAGTAGTTATGGCAACCTATTTATTCTTTAATCTGGTGATTTCCTTGACTATGAATCAATTAAACAAACGGGTAAAAATTCAGGAAAGATAGTAACACACCAGAATTGAGCGATAAAGTAACTAATAAACCTCTTGCATAATTAATTTTTGAGGGTTCAAAAACGGCAAAAATAAGGATTATTGCCTAAAATATGTAAATAGACCATTTAATTGATTATTATTCATTCTTAATTCTCCTGACTACTGACTACTAGCTACTGACTCCTAACCCTAACAACAATTTTTGATTTTTACAAGAGGTCTAATGAGCATTAGCAGAATATAAAGCGGTGATAATTGCTGTCACCGCAGGACTAAGACTAGATAAAACTACCACAGAAGCGGTGGCAATGATGATAGTAGTAGCCATTCTCACCATACCGTCTGTACCTTTTTGATAGGCATCAAATTTATATTCTAAGCGGTCAACTTTTTGACCAAGTTCTTCTCGCAATTGAATCAACGCCGCTCTGATGTCATCATTACTGGGATTTTCGGGAATTTGCATGACCTTGATTAGCAATAAACTAACAACCGCATACATTATAGCAGTTCTTAGTCATAAATTACAATTTTTTATCGGGAGGAGGAGTCAATCGCCAGCGCACTAAAAAACTATCAATACTTTCTAAACATTCCAAGTCATCTTTAGGTAAATAAGAATCTTTTAACAAGAAAGAAAAAGCCTGTTTAAACTCTTGACTATCAGCTTGAATCGGACTAGCAAAATGACAAGGAATAACCTGTTTAATCGGCCATTGGGAAATTCTATCAACCCATTGACTAACCTCGTCAGTAGTGCGATTAAGAATCAAGGTTTGCAAAATGGGTGCTACTATTAACCTCCCCTCTCGACGCAAATTTAAAAAAGTCCTTTGCCAATCATCACCCCATTGAAAAGGGAATAAACCAAAATAGGCTTTTTTACTCTTTTCCTTAGCAGTAAAAGCATCTCGAAAAACCTTAATCCAATTGGGAACAGCTAAAACAGCAGGTTGAAAATAAAGAGCAAAAAGACAAATTCTTTGCCAACCCCGACGGCGATTTTCTGGGGTATTCTCCACCAAATCCTTAGCACTATTTTTAGCGTGAAACAGGAGAGGATAGGGGTCTAATTCTAAAATAGCGGGAGGATTTTCTGGGATAGAAATAATTCCATCGGTCAGCAGCAGAGTTTGAGAGTAGTGATGAAAAAAAGCCACTTCCGAGAAGTATCCCACATTCAGATCAATTGCGGGTAAAATTTCATAACTAAAATCCTTTCCTAAAGGAGTGGTTGCCGAGTCAGCAGGTAAAATTTCTGTTCGTTTTGCCGGTAAACCCAACCAACTCAAAGGTAAATTAAGAGGAAAACTCCATTGATTAGGAGCAACATAAACTATAGCCTTAGGAAAATAACGGGCAAAAGGACCGACAAAAACCTTATGTTCAATCCCAGAAATCGTCGGCAAAATAATATATTTAACTTCCCCGTGTTGACTTTCCAACTCACGCATTAAGCGAATACATTCAGGAGTCGGGGCCACTGGTGCATAAACAAATAAACCCCCAGATGCTAACTTAATTACCGTCATGCGAATCGGCACGACCACATAAAAAATACCCTGCAATTGCTCAAATGTCCAGAGCGTATCTTTCACCACTTCTTGGCGAATTGTCCGTCTTTGACCGTAGGGATAAAGTGGTACAATTGGCCAAAAAGGCCATGATAAATCTTGCGGACTAATTGCGGCTTTTGTCATCGTCTGATTCTATTGCTGAAAATCTCTATTTTAGTTATCATAAACCCTTCTAATCCCCATGACTAATAAACTGCCCATTGATTCTTTGGTCAATACTTGGAATAGTCTCACGGGGGAAGTGATGAAAAGACTCCCCATCGACCAGTTGACTAATACTGTCCTCCAGTGGTTTAGTGTTAGTGACAATCAAGTGGCGGAAATTTTAGAAAAAGTCCGTCAAGAATTACCCACCACCGAGGCGCTGTTAATCGGCAAACCCCAAACGGGAAAAAGTTCGATTATTCGGGGAATAACGGGAGTTTCGGCGGAAATCGTCGGGCAAGGTTTCCGTCCCCACACCCAAAACACCCAGCGCTACACCTACCCCGCGGAAGACTTACCCCTGTTGATTTTTACCGATACGGTGGGGTTAGGGGATGCCTATCAACACACAGACACGGTAATCGCGGAATTATTAGCAGATTTAGCCGAAAATACGGGATGCGCCCAGGTTTTTATCGTGACGGTAAAAATTAATGATTTTGCCACCGATAGCCTCCTGGAAATTACCAAACAACTGCGGCAAAAATACCCTAAAATACCCTGTTTACTGGCTGTCACCTGCCTTCATCAGCTTTATCCTCCTAATACCGCCGATCATCCCCCTTATCCTCCCGATTTCGAGGATATCAATCGCGCCTATCAAGAAATTAAAGAAACTTTTAAGGATTTATATGATAATTCTGTGCTAATCGATTTCACCCTAGAGGAAGACGGTTACAACCCTGTTTTTTACGGTTTAGAGGCATTTAGAGACAATTTAGCCGATTTATTGCCAAAAGCCGAGGCTAACACCATCCACCAACTTTTAGATCGGGAAACCAGCAATAAATTAGGCAATCTCTATCGGGACGTGGCGCGACGCTATATGTTAGCCTTTTCCGTCATAGCGGCGACCTTGGCGGCGATTCCCTTACCCTTAGCGACTATGCCCGTGTTAACCGCCCTACAAGTGTCAATGGTGGGGGTTTTAGGCAAATTATACGGTCAAGTCTTAACCCCATCCCAAGCCGGTGGAGTCGTCAGTGCGATCGCTGGCGGCTTTTTGGCCCAGGCCATCGGTCGGGAATTGGTGAAATTTATCCCCGGTTTTGGCAGTGTCATCGCCGCTTCTTGGTCCGCTGCCTATACCTGGGCCCTAGGAGAGGGCGCTTGTGTCTATTTTGGCGATTTAATGGGGGGTAAAAAACCCGATCCTAAGAGGATTCAACGGGTGATGAAAGAGGCTTTTTCCGCTGCCCAAGAAAGATTTAAAAATGTCGCTACCGGAGGAGATAAAATGTAGTTATTAGCCCCTTAAGTGTTGGAGATGAAGCAACCTCACTGGAAATTTACTTGGGCTTCTGAACCCGATCAATGGTTCAATACAGTTGAATAGATATGATTCAAGTTATAGACAGAACATATAACAAATGTGCCATCAGTTTCAGTGGGTAGCAGTATAATTGTTTTAGGCAGTTTGACTGAGATAAAAATTCTCTCAAAGCACGAAGTCTCATTTGAGTCGGCAACGAAGGAGTTGATATTATGTTAGTTAAAGGAATTAAAAAAGGCAAAATTATTGAGTTATTAGAGGCAGTTTATTTTCCTGATAATGAAGATGTATTAGTAGAAATTAGAGAGGTTAATGATTTTTGGTCAGCCTGGCAAGATTTTAGGCAAAGGGTAGATTTGACAAGTCTTGATGATGATACTTTGGATAATTTACGGGACAACTCAACTGGTAGAGATGTTCATTTATGACTCTCAAGTATTTACTAGATACTAGATACTAGATACTAATGTTTGGTCAGATAACGGCTCTTATAGCAGTTATCTTAGCCGTTGTTGTAGTACCTTAAACCCTATACTTTGCCCACAGTTAAAAATGAAAGGAAAAAGGCAGTAAATCCGAGAGATGAAAACGATAATTTTGCTGATTTCCACAGATAATAATCTCTGCTTTCGGCGCTAATTCGGCTATCCATTGACGACAGGCTCCGCAGGGAGTTAACTGACTAATATCATCCTTCCCATCGATACAGGCTATAGCGATCGCCCGTACTTCTCGATCGCCCGCTGCGATTATTTGCGCTAAAGTTGCCCTTTCCGCGCACAAACTCAAGCCATAACTAGCGTTCTCTACATTAGTACCAGCATAAATCTTTTTATTTGTCAAGACCGCTGCCCCCACCCGAAAACGGGAATAGGGAGAATAGGAAAGTTTCGCCACTTCCCGAGCAGTGTCACAGAGTTGTTGTCTTTCTTGTTCAGATAGGGTCATCGGCTGCAGATAGCAGATAGCAGGGAGAAGGGAGAAGGGAGAAGGGAGAAGGGAGAAGGGAGAAGGGAGAAAAAAGCCGAATCCTGACTCCTAAATACTGACTCCTAACCCAATGGTAGATGTTGGATTTTTGCAGGAGTTCTATTTTCCGACAAAGATAAGTAAAAATTATTTATTGAATGCAAAAACTTGAGAATATTTAAATTAACATTCCGCAATATTTATAAATTCTTAAGAATTAATTGAGAAAGATTTTTATTTAACAACGATGTTACAGTGGTAACAGCGATTTTACTGAATTTCATAATGGGACACTCTGTGCTTTTTTGGGCAGCAATGGTTGAAACCCTTGCCACACCTAGAAGGTGATCCTAATTAAGACGGGTAAATCAGTCAATTTCACCAGCAATGATGATCTTTTTTTTATGTAGTTTTATTGCAAAAAAAAAGTTTTTTTGACAAAAAGCACAAAGTATGATATTAACCCAACGTATTTCTGGCTGCGAGTAATTATTGTAGAGAGGGGAGAGGGGAGAATAAATAAAAATAATCTCCTGACTCGGAGAATACTGACGACCGACTCCTAACCCCATCAACAAACTTTTTCAGCAAAACCTAAATTACCACTTAACATTTCCCTGACCATTTTAGCGGTAGCGGGGGCTAATAAAACCCCGTTGCGGTAGTGTCCCGTGGCCAGAATAACGTTATCGTATCCGGGCAAATATTCGATGATGGGAGCGGATTTTTTCTCCGGTCGCGGTCGCTTACCGGACCAAGTACGCACGATCGCACCCGCGGCCAAAGAGGGACAAAAAGCGATCGCCTGTTGATACACTTGCTCTAATAGGGCAGTATCGGGGATAATTTCGCCCTTTTCGTCCATAAATTCCACCGTTGCCCCAATCCAGTATTCCGCTCCGGCCAAAGGCAGAATATGCAGGTCATTTCCCGTTAAAATCGGCTTAAAATCGGAACTTTCTAAAGGTTGCGTCAATTTTATCTGCAAAGCTTGCCCTAAAACCGGTCGGATTTCCACTGGATGGCTAAGAGTTGCGGTTAAAGCAGTAGAACCAATTCCCGCACAAAGAATCAAAAAGTCGGTTTCCTCTATACCATTAGAACTATAAATATGGGTGCATTGCCTCAAATTAGAGCCTTGAAGCTCTGTCTTCCCGAAATTTTCAACTTTTACACCAAATTTACATTTTCCCCCCCTTCTTGCCGCAGCAGCGACGAGAGCCTCCGTGAGCGCGGCCGGGTTAATTTGACGATCACTGGGAGAATAGATAGCACCCTGGAGATGATCGCTGGCCACTTGGGGACATTTTTGGGTTAAAGTCTCTTTATCCCAGATTTCTAGACAATATCCCTGTTCTTGGCGGATTTGGGCTAACTTGCGCCAATTTTCTTCGTCTTCAGCACTCGATCGCAGGAGGACAATGCCATCACGGTGACAGGGAATAGTCAGTCCGGTGAGGGATTCTAGCTCAGGAAGGAGGGTTTCGTAACGTTTTAAACTTTCTTGCCGCAGTTTCCAGGCTCTACCTTTAGTTTTATGGCTGATAATCCCCATTAAAATCCCTAGGGCTGCCCCAGTTGCTCCTTGTCCTGGTTTTTTTTCATCGATGAGGGTAATTTCTAATCCTTCGATGGCGCTTAATTCGTAGGCAATGGTGGCCCCCACTATTCCCGCACCGATGATGACAATTTTAGTCATAAACTCCAGAGGCTATTTTTCTAGCAGCAACAGGACTAAAAAAGGTTTGAGACTGCATCTCACGTTTGCAGAAATACGGACAATCAGCAATTATCAGTGACTTTTAAATTATTACAGATGTATCAGCAGCTGCCTGTAAGCATCCCACCGAAAAACTAATGCGCTCCGGGGTTTGGGGGCGGCGCCACGCCCCCAACGGGGGGTTTGGGTAGGGCTGTTTCATTCTCCCATCAGAATATCAAAAGTAAAAGCGATCACAGTCAGGTAAAATGAGAAGTGACCGGCAACCTTTTAAATATATGTTGAGCTTAATAGAAAAACTGAAACAAGTCAAGGACTTTCGGAAAGATAAAGGAAAAAGACACCCTTTATGGATAGTATTAGTAGTAATAATACTGGG
>NZ_JADBRW010000177.1:0-18024 GCF_020247025.1 Microcystis sp. M109S1 | reverse complement strand
GTCAGTCTGTAGAGCGACCATAAGACCAGAACAGAGTAAATCTGTTAAGGCAGGTGCGAAACCCCGCAAGGGAAAGAAGCAGAAACCTAAATCGTGAGGTTTGGGAATCACCGTCCGTTTACGGCGGTGAGGATGTCAAAATCTACAATCAAGTACTCGATGGGCGGAGACAAGGGAGGGGATGATTGAAAGTTCGTGATGTACTCAAACGATTAGAAGCTGATGGTTGGTATCAGATGCGAATGCGCGGGAGCCATCGTATCCTTGCCCATGAAACAAAGCCAGGAATCGTGGTTGTTCCTGGCAAGCCTGGGGACGACATACCCAAAGGAACATTAGGATCGATTTGGAAACAAGCTCAATTGGAGGATCAACCATGAAAGAGTATGCCGTCATTTACGAACAAGGCGAAACAAACTGGGGCGCAATGGTTCCCGACTTGCCCGGTTGCGTGAGTATTGGAGATACCTTTGAAGAGGTTCAGGAAAATATTAAAGAAGCGATTAAACTTTACCTTGAAGTTTTGCAAGAACGCGGGGAAACCATTCCAGAACCCACAACTAAAGTCGGATTGGTTGGAGTCGCTGCAGGAGGGTTCTTGCCGACTACCCAAAAACTGCTGGGGTTTCACTGAAGAAGAACAAGGGCGACCCAATCAGCTACGATTGACAGGGCAATCGCACGGGTTGTCTTGCTCTTTTTTCTCACAAATTTAATTTTCGCACAGGTCTATTCCTGAAGACTAGCTATCATTGCTGGAACTCTAACCTATTTTTTAGTTTTTACGTCAGGAGTGAATCGGGATAAGATTAAAATAATGACACAAGTGAGTCAAGCTTTACAGTCTGATGCCAATGGTAATAATCCGAAAAAACTTCTTGTTAATAATGATAATTGGACTATCTCCCTTGATCTTTATGGTCAATTATTGCCAGAAATCACCAAAATAAAATAATTTCTTCCCATCCCCTTTAATATTTTCTCGATCGAGCGGCTTTTCAGTCCCCAAAATCCTTACAATAGGAGATGAAGATAGCCGAAAAGTTGGAGAATATGAATTATCTCATTGCCGTGTTAGCTGATCGCATACAAGCAGAAGAAGCTGCCGTTGCCCTCGAAAAAGCGGGAATTCCCCAATCTCAAGTGACCATTCTGGGTCGCGGCTATAAAAGTGCCGATGAGTTCGGTTTGATCGATCCCTTTCAACAGGCCAAAAAACGGGCTACTCTCATGGCTTTTTGGCTAATTCCCTTCGGTTTTGCCGGTGGCTACCTTTTTAACCTGATTACGGGATTGCATACCTTTGATTGGGCCGGAGAACCGGGGAATCATATTGTTGGCGGCATTGCTGGGGCGATTGGGGGGGCAATGGGCAGTATTTTCGTCGGTGGTGGCGTGGGTTTATCGTCCGGCAGTGGCGATGCACTTCCCTATCGCAATCGTCTCGGCGCCGGAAAATATATTATTGTCGTGCAGGGTTCCGAAAACTTGAAAAATCAAGCGACTCTTATCCTCCGTCAATTTAACCCCGAAAATCTGCAAGGATACGCCCTAGAACAGTGAACGGTTATCGGGAATAAGTTATCGGTCATTTGATTTTTTCCTAAGAATTTTTGATTAATTACCACAAAACAATGTCACCAAGAGAAGAATTACTAAAGGGTGTCGAGAATCGCGAGGAGATAGCGAAAGTTATTGATAAAGCCGAACAAGCGATCAAGACTTGGGAAGTGACGGTGACAGACTTTCTTTCTCCCGCGGTTTTAGCGGAAGTAGAACGGGTTTTTCAGCGTTTAACCGATGTGTCAATGCAAAAATGGGGCGGTTATCCCCAAGCAGAAAGACAGCGCCTCGGTATTGCTAGAGTTGATCTACCTTTGACAGTAACAGATATTCCCCTATCTGCCCTTGATATTGCCGGTAATTTTCTTTTTGATACCGCTAACCACCGGGATTTTTTAGGGGCGATGTTAGGGACGGGTATCGTCCGGGAAAAAGTCGGCGATATAATCGTTTTAGGTGAGCGAGGAGCGCAGGCAATTGTAGTGCCTGAATTGGCAGATTTTTTATGTGCTAATTTACTACAAGTGCGTTCAGTTCCCGTGAAAACTAGCCCGATTCCTTTGACGGAATTAAAAGTTAGACCACCGCAAAAAAAAGAAATTAATACTGTGGAAGCTTCCTTGCGTTTAGATGCGATCGCCTCGGCGGGTTTTGGCATTTCTCGCAGTAAAATGGCCGAAGCAATTAGCGCTGGGGATGTGCGAGTTAACTGGAAAGATATCAGCCAATCTAGTTATAACGTTAAAACCGGTGATTTGATTTCTTTTCGGGGAAAAGGTCGTCTAGAAGTGGGTGAGGTTACTATGACAAAAAAAGAGCGCTATCGGGTTCATTTAACTAGATTTATTTAGTTTTTTCTGTCTCTAGAATTTGTTATTAGACAGATTAATTGCCATGACTGAGAATTTCACCGTAATCGTGCAACTGTGTCAAGTTAGTCCCATCGGTAAACTATTACCGGGGGCGCTTTATGTTCATCGAGAGGCATTACATCAACTTGATCCTATCCTCCAGAATTACGAACAAAAAGGAAGAATTAATCAGCATTTATCTGAGGCAACAATAATTAAATTTAGCACCGATAAACCGAAAATATCCTATCTTTTTTATCCCGATTTTGATCGGGAACCTCACCCAGCTTTAACTAAAAGTTTAGTGGTAGATATGGGGACATTAATCTTAAGTGAATGGAATTATCAAAATGCCGATAATCCGCCCATTTTACACCGAAAAGAAACTTTTGTTACTAGGGACTATCCCCTTTATCAAGAATTCGATCATCTCACAAAAATCGAGAGTGCTTTAGGACTTTTAAACAGTTCTTATCCCATCGGTACTAAACAGGAATGGCAACGGCTTTTAAGAAAGCATAACCTTGATTTTGCAGGAGATTATTTAGTTTGTAATCTAGAGGGACAAAAGGAAAAATCGATAATAATTGATCGCCACAAAGCCGCTCTTGTTCGCAAAACCCTTTCTCGTCCGACAAGATTAGCATTAGCGGCGGGATTATTCCTTCCTGAAACCACTTTTTTTGATTACGGTTGTGGTTATGGAGGTGATATAGAACGCATAGCCGAACAGGGTTATCAAAGTGAAGGTTGGGATCCTTATTATCGTCCCGATAGTCCTTTAATTGAATCTGATATTGTTAATTTAGGCTATGTAATTAATGTTATTGAATCCGCCGAAGAACGGCAGGAAGCCTTATTAAAAGCTTGGCAACTAACCCGTCAAGTTTTAATTGTTTCAGCACAGATTCTAATTGATGATAGCGAACGGGGTTTAATGGCTTATGAAGATGGAATTATAACCCGTCGTAATACCTTTCAAAAATACTATCAACAGGAAGAACTAAAACAGTATATTGATAGCACTTTGGGGGTTGATTCTATTCCGATAACTTTGGGAGTTTATCTAGTTTTTCGAGAGGAAGAAAAAGCGGAAGCTTTTCGTTTATCCAGATGGCGTTCCCGCGCTACCACTCCTAAAATTAAAACCCATCTCAAATGCTTTGAAGATTACGAAGATCTATTAACTCCCCTGATGGAATTTTACACCCAGCAGGGACGTTTACCCGTCGCGGGTGAATTATTACAAGAGGAAGAAATTAAGGCAGAATTTGGCACTTTTAGACGAGCTTTTCAAGTGATTTTACAAGTAACAGAAGCGGAAGAATGGGAGATAATTGCCGATAAAAGACGCGCCGATCTTTTACTTTATTTAGCTTTAAGTCAATTTAGCCACTGTCCGAAAGTACGGGAATTATCCCCCGCTACCCGTGCCGATTTTAAAGCTTTATTTGGCAGTTATCGCAATGCTTGCGCTTTAGCAGAAGAAGTGTTAATAAGTGCGGGAAATTTGGTAGCGATCGCTCGTACTTGTGAAAATAGTTCTTTAGGCAAACTTTCCCGTTATTCCCTAACTATTCATATTAGCATTCTGGAAAAATTACCGATGTTATTACGCTTATATGAAGGTTGTGCTAGTCAAACTATCGGACGGTTAGAAAATGCTAATGTTATTCGTTTATCCTTTCGTCAACCCAAAATTTCCTATCTTTATTACCCCAATTTTGATACAGAAATCCATCCGATTTTAGCTACTAGCATGGATGTATATTTAGGTTCGGCTGATTTTAGTTTTCGCGATTATCGGGATAGTCCTAATCCGCCAATTCTACACGAAAAAGAGCTTTTAGTAACGGCTGATTATCCTAACTATGATAAATTGCTTCAGTTAACTAAATTAGAAAAGGATTGGGGATTGTTAGAAGATAGAAAAGCGATCGAACGTTTACAGGGTTGGCAAAAATGTTTAGAGGATCATTGTGCTACAATCAAAGGCTATCAGATCCTGTGGCGAAAAGATGCTGATCCCTATAAAGTTAAGATTTTACGCGCTAAAATTCAGACCAGAAGAAATCAAAATAAGTCTT
The DNA here is from genome assembly GCF_020247025.1 of Microcystis sp. M109S1. NCBI lineage: Bacteria > Bacillati > Cyanobacteriota > Cyanophyceae > Chroococcales > Microcystaceae > Microcystis > Microcystis sp. M109S1. The sequence goes on along the minus strand of NZ_JADBRW010000177.1, from coordinate 13,523 downwards.
GCTGAGTAATTAAGTCAAATAGACGAGGTAATTAATTTTATGATGACTACGATTCGGTTACAAGGATTAGAAGGTTTCGAGTTAAAAGCTAATGATCCTGAACAAAGAATGTTAATTTCTGGGGTTAATTGGCAACAGTACGAAACCCTCTTAAAACATTTAGAAGATAGTTCGAGTTATCGCATCACTTACTTAGATGGAATGGTAGAAATTATGGCTCCTAGTCGTCGTCATGAAGTTAGCAAAAAAAATATCGGTAGATTGGTAGAAGTTTATTTAGAATATGCTGAAATTGATTTCTGGGGATTAGGTTCCACCACTTTGCGAAAACAGGAAAAAGAAGCGGGAAAAGAACCAGATGAATGTTTTTGTTTATTCACAGAAAAAGAGTTTCCTGATTTGGCGATCGAAATAATTTTAACCAGTGGCAGCCTGAAAGTTTTAGAAGTTTATAAAAGATTGGGAACTCAAGAGGTTTGGTTTTGGCAAGATAATCAGTTAAAAATCTATTCTTTGCAAGAGAATGGCGAATATATTTTAATCCCTAAAAGTGCTTTATTACCGGATTTAAATTTAGAATTATTAGCCGAATATGTCAACCATCCTAATCCCCGTCTTGCTGTCAAAGAATTTCGCTCGCAGTTACCAGAAAATTCCCAGTTATAATAACTATTGTCTTTCCATGAATTCTCAAGTCAAATTTAACCTATCTATCCTAGCAATATTTTTATTTTCTCTGGCGATAAGATTCTGGAATCTCAGTCAATTTAATACTCTTGTTTTCGATGAAGTTTATTATGCTAAATACGGCAATGAATATCTAATCGGTAAAGAATTTTTCCAGTCTCATCCACCGTTAAGTCAATATTTAATTGCTATTAGTATCTGGATTGGTTCCCATTTTCCTGCCGATCCTGAAACCATTAATAATTTAACTGGTTCCCCGCGCTCAACTTTTAGTTATCGCTGGTTAAATGCTTTCACTGGTTCTTTTATTCCCCTAATTATTGGCGCAATTGCTTATCAATTAACCCAGAGAAAAACTGTATTTTTAATCACAACTTTCCTCGCCAGTTTAGACGGATTATTTCTGGTGGAATCCCGCTATGCTCTCAATAATATTTACTTAATTTTATTCGGTTTGTCTGGACAATTATTTTTTTTATTAGCGCTCCAGAAAAATCAAAAACTCAATTGGCTATTATTATCAGGAGTTTGTTTCGGTTTAGCGGCAAATATTAAATGGAATGGCTTAGGATTTTTACTGGGAATATTTATTTTTATCGCTATTGCTTGGTTAATAAAATTATTGAATCAAGAGCAGTCAAAAGATAATCTTTGGACAAAGGCAACTAACCTGAGATTAGAGTACATTTTTATCGCCTTAATTGTCTTTCCCCTAGTCACCTATAGTTTGCTGTGGATACCGCATCTTCTCGTCAACCATCAATATAATTTTTGGCAAGTACATCAAGAAATTTGGTCATTTCATCAGAAAATAAAAGGTAATCAATCTGATGTCCATCCCTATTGTTCTCCCTGGTATAGTTGGTTAGTAATGGGGCGACCTGTGGCTTATTATTTTGAGAGAGTAGGTGATAAAATTTATGATGTTCACGCGATGGGAAATCCGTTTTTATGGTGGTTTTCTACGGGAGCAATTCTAGTGGTTTTTAGTCGCTTATTCAAACGAAAAGAGCGAGTAATTTCCGCCTATCTTATCTGTAACTATATTGCTAATCTGCTGCCCTGGTTAAAAATTAGTCGCTGTACCTTTCTCTATCATTATATGGCTGCCTATAGCTTCACTTTGATTGCCCTAGCTTGGCTCTTAGCCGATGGTTTAGAAAGTTCCAGTCCTATTTATCAAAATTGCTCGCGCTCCCTCACAATTTTGATAATTTTTGCCTTTATCCATTGGCTACCAATTTATTTAGGCATTCCCCTGTCAGTGCGGGATTATTATCTGAGAATGATTTTTCCCAATTGGATTTAGGATGAAATTAGCCCCAAAAACTGATACAATGAAATCATGATAAAAAGCGATCGCATGAGTTATGGGTAAACAAAGAATCTTATCTGGTGTGCAGCCAACCGGCAATTTACATTTAGGCAATTATCTCGGTGCGATCCGCAATTGGGTGGAGGGACAAAAAGACTACGATAATTTCTTTTGTGTGGTCGATTTACACGCGATCACCGTTCCCCATAATCCCGCAACTCTTGCGGAGGATACTTTAGCAATTGCCGCTTTATATTTAGCCTGCGGAATTGATTTAGAATATGCGACTATCTTTGTCCAATCCCACGTTAAAGCTCATACAGAATTAACTTGGTTATTGAATTGCATCACCCCTTTAAATTGGTTAACCGATATGATTCAATTTAAAGAAAAAGCGATTAAACAGGGGGAAAATGTTGGCACAGGTTTACTCGATTATCCCGTGCTGATGGCTGCCGATATCCTACTCTACGATGCCGATAAAGTACCCGTGGGAGAAGATCAAAAACAACATTTAGAATTAACTCGCGATATAGCCGTTAGAATTAATCATCTTTTTGGGCAACCGAAACAACCAATTTTAAAACTCCCCGATCCAATGATCCGCAAAGAAGGAGCGCGGGTTATGAGTTTAACCGATGGCCGAAATAAAATGTCTAAATCCGATCCTTCCGAGATGAGTCGGATTAATATTCTCGATAGTCCCGATGTCATTGCTAAGAAAATTAAACGCTGTAAAACCGATCTAGTTAAGGGTTTAACTTTCGATGATCCAGAACGTCCCGAATGCCATAATTTATTAACTCTCTATAGCATTTTATCGGGAAAAAGTCAAGAGGTAGTCGGGGTAGAATGTGCCGATTTAGGTTGGGGACAATTTAAGCCGATGTTAACAGAAGTCACCATAGAATCTCTGAAACCTATTCAGGAAAAATACGCCGAAATTAGAGAGGATAAAGATTATTTAGCCACGGTTTTACGACAAGGTCGTCTCAAAGCAGAAGCGGTAGCCAATCAAACTCTCGATCGAGTCAAAAATGCCATGGGTTATTTACCACCATTTTAGAGACAATTTTCGGGTGCATCTCATAATTATCAATCTACTCAGTTGAGATTTTTCAAGGAAAACTCGCTGCTTTATCAGTCAATCTTTAACTCTTGGTGGGGTTCTACCCCCCCAATCCAGGGTAAGGGAAGGAGAATGATTACAAGAGTTATTAAATTAAGCACAACTCCGGTGATATTTTGCTAAAATAAGGGCATAATTAAAACTATCAAAATACTTACCTGTCCTTTGAGATTATGGTTGTAGAGTCCCAGAAGAAACAAAAAAAACTATCGTCTAGGGAAGATGAGTCTCGTCCAATTGCCAATAAGGAACAAAACTCTTATCTAGCAGAGGGAATTGTTGATCATCAATCAACTCAGATTGCTCCTTCCTCCTTACTACAGCCATTTTCTTCAGAGTTAGAAAAAGATAGAGCCAACAAATTTAATTTTCTTAAAGAAATTCTGGTTAGTCATCTTGGTCAACCTTTTTACTCGGACAACGGCTTTATTCTTTATCAAGGAGATGCCACAGACTTTTTGTCTAAACTATCTCATAGTGACATAAAAATTGACCTCACTGTTACATCACCACCTTATAATATTGGCAAAGAATATGAACGAGTTCTTTCAATCAATGACTATGTTGATTGGTGTGCTAATTGGCTGGGGCAAATTTATCAGATCACTCAAGATAACGGTGCTTTTTGGCTAAATGTTGGTTATTTAGAAGTACCAGAAAAGGGATTATGTGTTCCGATTCCCTATCTTCTTTGGGATAAGTCTCCCTTTTATCTTTTACAAGAAATTGTCTGGAAATATGGGGCAGGTGTTTCTACAAAAAATCGTCTTAGTCCTCGCAATGAAAAATGGCTCTTTTATCTAAAAAATTGCCAAGAATATACTTTTAACTTAGATAATATTCGTGACCCTAACGTTAAGTATCCCAATCAAAAGAAAAATGGTAAATATCGTTGTAATCCCCTCGGTAAAAATCCTTCTGATGTGTGGGAAGTTCCTAAAGTCACTACAGGAGAAAAGCGCAGTTCTAAGGAAAGAACAGGACATCCCGCACAATTTCCTTTAGCAATTGTCGAGAGAATTATACAAGCTTCATCTAACCCCGTAGAAATAATTCTTGATCCCTTTGCTGGTTCTTGTTCTACAGGAATAGCGGCCTTGGGATTAGGAAGAATTTTTGTGGGTTTTGAAATTCGACAAGACTATTGCGAGATAGCTGCAGAGAGATTTAAAAGATTTAAAAAAGAAAGAAGCAATACTTATATTCAAGGATCATTATTATAGTATTAAAAACGGATTTGGTATGATTGACTTTTTTTAACTTGTTTTCGCAGTTTCAATCAGGGGAAATGCGATCGCCCATAAAAGTAGCAGACTCCAGCAGTTACCCCAAGACTAAGAATTGTTATCCCCGCCGGAATTCCAAACATCCCCGACTCACTTACTAAAAATATGTTGTACTATTGTAATAAGAGGATTTTTTTCCTTAAAAATTGTCATATTTGAGGTTTTGATTATGCCTTATACAAACGAAGAAGGTGGACGCTTAAATAATTTCGCCGCCGAACCGAAAGTTTATCAAGCGGCTCCCCCCACTAAATCGCAACAACGTAATTATCTTTTCTGGGGCGTTGCTGCGATCACACTTGTGGGTGGACTGTTAGCCGTCGCTTTTTACGCATCTCAAGCTGGCTAAAATTTAGTCCCTCGTAGTTGCGATTTAGCCCCTTTCACTCCTCTTTACCGCTAATATCACAACTACTCCCTATTTTAAGGCTTTTGACCCTGAATTAATGCCACTGCTGACTGAGACTTAGCCGCAGTCCCCTGTTTACCCTGAGATAACGCTAGACGGGCCGCTTCCTCTAAATCAGCGATCGCTTTTTCCCTGTTTCCCAATTTATAATAGGTCAAACCCCGATTGTGGTACGCTTCGGCAAAATTAGCATTAATTTTCAGACTCTCATTATAGTCCCTTAAAGCCATTTCCTGCTGTCCGGCTCGGTTATAGGCCAGGGCGCGATTATAGAAAATGCGATCCTGTCCTCTAGTTCCCTGTAAACTCAAAGCTTTTGTGTAATCCTCGATCGCTTCTAGGTGTCTTCCCAAGTCATCCTTGGCATTACCGCGATAAATAAAGAAATCAGCAAAATTTCCGTTTAAAGCGAGCGCTTTTGTGCAATCTTCCACCGCTGCCTCGTATTTTTTCGTCAGATAATGCACATAACAACGATTACCGAGAGCGTTAACATAATTGGGGTTGATTGTCAAGGCCTGGGTATAATCTGCGATCGCTCGCTCGTACTGGCCGAGAACTAATTCCGCGTAGCCGCGATTATAATAAGCATCGGCATCCTTCGGCTCTAATTGTAGAGCTTGAGTAAAATCTGCGATCGCCCCTGAGTAATCCCCTGCGGTTAAACGATCCACACCCCGATTATAAAATTCTACAGCCTTCACGGGGTTAGCGGTAGTTTGAGAGACTAGGGGAGAGATAGTCAGTAAAAAAGTGGCTATAGCCATAATAATTGTCAATTTTTTCTTAATTTTCATAATCCGTTCACCTAAACAATTCAAGGTAAAATTAAACAGCCCTAATCACAGGTCAAAATATCATGATTAAATCTCTTTTGGCGACTTTCCTCCTAATTACCACCCTCCTCTTAACTGGTTGTGCAACTCCCATCGCTGGACTGCAAGGATATACCAGTGGCAGCCAAGGCTATCAATTTTTATATCCTAAGGGTTGGACGCAAGTGGATGTGAAAAAGGTTGCGGGAGTAGATGTGGTTTTTCATGACCTGATCGAAACTAGCGAAAATTTAAGCGTTATTATCAACCCCGTCCCCGACAATAAAACCTTAACAGATTTAGGGACACCCTCGGAAGTTGGCTATCGTCTCCTGAAAAATAACAGTCTTAACCCCAATCTCGATAAGGAAGTAGAATTAATTCGCTCAGAATCCCATCAAATCGACGGTCAAGATTATTATATCCTCGAATATCAAGTTAAATTAGCCAACGGCCAAGAACGTCATAATCTGGCCAGCGTCACGGTTAATAATAATAAACTCTATTCTTTTAATCTTTCCACTTCCCAAAAACGTTGGACGCAAATTCAAGAACTCTTTGAAACTATCGTTGATTCTTTCTCGGTTAGTTAGGGAAATAGGCAATAGGCAATAGTAAAATGTAGTAAAATGTAGGGTGCGTTAGACGGCAAAAATTCCTGTTTTGACTTAAAGGTAAAAATCCGTCGTAACGCACCACCTATCATCAACTAGGTAGCCGGTTACAATTAAAGATAAAATACTTACTTAATCAGTAATCAGTAAACAGTGAAAAGACAGTAGGAAACTTCTATTTAATACTGTCACTTAAAACTCAAATCTAATAACTGGTAACTGATCACTGGTAACTGATCACTGGTAACTGATCACTGGTAACTGATAACTGATAACTGATAACTGAATATGAGTAACTCGGAAGAAAATAGACTAGATAGACTCGAATCTCTTGCGGAAAACACCCTAACAGAACTACGGGAGATTCAATCAGGACTACAGGAGATTAAATTAGGACTACAGGAAACCAATCAGGGATTAAAAGAAACTAGAGCGATCGCTAATTCTAACGCTAAATCGATCGAAGCGTTAACTAATAGTCTTGCTGAGTCTAAAAAAGAATGGGAAAAAGACAGACGGGGACTTGATCAACTCCTAGGACAATTAACTCGATCAAGGTCAGATTTTTATGAGGTTCAGTCAGATTTTTACAATCGATTTGACAATGAAGAAAAACAATCCCGCATGGTTGAGATTTTAGATCGTTATTTCCCCCCCGAAAATCCTGCCAATTCTTAGCAGAAATAGCTAAAAACCTGATAACTGATGTTGGGTTACGGCAAATAGATAAATTAATAATTAAGTCTAATAATTTGTCATTGCCTAACCCACCCTACCTAACTTTTTTACTTTTTCCTTTAAAACTTATGTCAATTCCCTTGATTCTTGCTTCCGCTTCTCCTGCGCGCAAAAAACTTTTACAAATGGTGGGAATCGATCCGATTGTGCGGGTAAGTAACTTTGATGAATCCACAATTAATGCTGATGATACTCTCCATCTTGTCCAAACTTTAGCCCAATGTAAAGCGCAAACGATCGCCCCTAAATTTGATACAGGATTAATTCTTGGTTGCGATTCCGTCTTAGAAGTAGCGGGGGAAGTCTATGGCAAACCCAAGGATAAATCAGAAGCGATCGAGCGTTGGCAAAAAATGCGCGGTCAGGTGGGTACACTCTATACAGGTCATGCTTTAATCGATCGAGTTAATAATCAAACTTTGACTCGTTGTGGGATCACTAAAGTTCACTTTGCCAATATCAGTGATGAAACAATTATTGCCTACGTTGACACCGAAGAACCCCTCAAATGTGCCGGCTGTTTTGCCCTAGAAGGAAAGGGGGGTCTATTCGTGGAAAGATTAGAGGGATGTCACAGTAATGTTATCGGTTTAAGTTTGCCCCTATTTAGGCAGATGTTAACGGATTTTGGCTACCAAATCACTGACTTTTGGTGATCTTTTTGTCGATGATTTCCCCAAATTTATTGACAAAAAGGCTTGACAAATTCTCAGATTTGCGTTAACCTTTTATTATAATGGGAATCCGTGTCGCCCTGCGAACCCCTCTTTTTTCTATCCGATAGCCCCAAAATTTTTAACCCTTTCCTTTTCACTTTTTCCCGAAAAAACTATGTCTTGCTTGCGCGTGGGAATTGCCGGTCCGGTGGGTTCAGGAAAAACAGCCCTGCTCGATGCCCTGTGTAAAAATTTGCGGGATCAATATCCGATCGCCGTAGTCACCAATGACATTTATACTCAAGAAGATGCCCAATTTTTAGTGAGATCGCAAGCTTTAGCCCCGGAAAGAATTTTAGGAGTAGAAACGGGAGGATGTCCCCATACAGCTATTCGCGAGGATGCCTCAATTAACTTAGTTGCCATTGAACAGTTAGAGAGAAAATTTGCTAACTTAAAGTTAATTTTTCTGGAAAGTGGTGGCGACAATTTAGCGGCAACCTTTAGCCCCGAATTAGTAGATTTAACCATCTATGTAATTGACGTGGCAGCCGGAGATAAAATCCCTCGCAAAGGGGGACCTGGTATCACCAAATCGGATTTATTGGTAATCAATAAAATAGATTTAGCCCCGATGGTGGGGGCAGATTTAGGGGTGATGGATAGAGATGCCAAAAAAATGCGCGGGGATAAACCCTTTATCTTCACCAACTTGAAAACACGGGAAGGATTAGAGCGAGTGATTGCCTTTATTGAAAAGAATTTATAATAAACTATTACTAGGAATAAAAAAGAGAGCGCCAGAAAAATTTAGGTAAAGCTAACATTCTTTTCCAGCGCCAAGGTTCCTGATAAAGTCGGTATAACCACTCTAAATTATTGTCACAGAAAAAGCGAGGGGCGCGGATTTTTGTACCGGACCAGATATCAAAACTACCCCCCACACCTACCCAGATAGCTTGGGGACAGAGATAGCGATGTTCCCTAATCCAATATTCTTGTCGGGGTACTCCCAAACCAACTAAAATTAACCGCGGTTGTTGATCTTTTAACACCTCAATCCAATCGGACATTTCCGCGGAGGATAGATAACCATGGTTAGCCAGAATGCGGATATTAGGTATCTTTTTTTGCCAATTACTTGCCGCTTTTTCAGTAATCCCCGGGTTACCACCAAAAAAAGCAATAGGAAAACTCTCTCCCTGCATTCCTAACTCAGTAATTAAGGATTCTGATAATTCAATACCGGGGCAGCGGGTTTGTTTTTTACCCCTTAATTTTAAGTAAATGACAATCCCCGCGCCGTCGGGAATAACTAAATCTGCTTCCCGAATAACTTGGGCAACTTTAGCATCATTTTCCCCTAACATGGCCATTTCTGCATTAAGAGTGACAACGTGGGAACCAAAACCTTGATAGACGCGATCAATTAACCAACGACTGTAGTTATCGAGAAGATGAACTGGTAAACCGAGAACTGAATATTTAGGGGGAGTTTCTAGCATATAAGTCATCTTGATTTAGTTGTCATTTGATCGAGAAATTGGCACAAAATCCACCCCAAAACTAGAACGAGAACCGGGTTGAACTACCACTAATTGCACGGATTGATTGCGATCGCCAGATGGTAAAAATCGCACTGGATTAGTTGCCCCAGGCACAGAAAAATTACTGCTTCTTAACGCCTGTTGAACTCCCTCTCGGCTAGATTCTGCCTTAATTCCAGCGATTAAAGCCTGGGTAGCGTCATAGGCGGTAGCAGTGCGCCAATTGACGTCTCCTTGCCACAATTGGCGGGAATTATTGACAAAAGGACTATTCGGATTAGCCCCTAAATGCCAAGCGACAGCGACAATCATGCCAAGGGCATTTTTTCCGCCTACATCCAGAGTTTTGGGGCTATAAACGTCATCACCCGCCACAATCGGTAATTTTTGACCATTGATTTGAACCACCTGCAAAGCCTCATCTAGGGTACCACTATCCCCAAGAAGGGCGATTAGATTTGCTCCCTCCTGTTGAGCTTGTTGGAGGCTTTTAGAAGGGGTAAAAGTCAGGGAAGATAGATCAAATTCACTCACCACTTGACCTCCTCCTAATCCTAAAGCGGTGATAAATTCAGATTTTAGGGATTGACTATAATTACTTTGGGAGTTAAAAAATACCACTGCCTTGACGTTAGGAATTTTTTGTAAGCTAGATTCAGCTAATGCCCGTGCCGCCACAAAATCACTGGGAACAGAACGAAAGATATAGTCACCAAAATTGGAGAGTTTAACTGAGGTACTGATGGGGGAAATCATTACTAATCCTGCTTTTTGATAGATAGCAGCTGCGGCTAAAGAGGTATCACTGCTAGTGTGTCCTACTACTCCTAAAATGCTGTTATCAGCCGCTAATTTTTGGGCAATTTGAGCGGCAATTTCGGGATTATCAGCATCATCAGCAATGAGAACTTTTAAAGGAATGCCATTAATTCCTCCAGTTTGATTGATTTGATTTTGAGATTGGGCAACTCCTCGTAAAACTTCTAGGGCGGTGTTGACATTGCTCCCAATTGGCACGGAAACGGCGATAGTATTGGACTTAGCTTGACCAATACGGGCGTTATTTAAGTAGATGAGAGCTTCGGGATCATTTTGATTAGTTTGCAGGGATTTTTCTAGGAGGTAAACTGCTTGCTGAAAGTCGCCTTTCCCGATCGCCTGTATGGCAGCTTGTTTGTCAGAAGAAGCCCCTTCAACTATTAATAATTTTTCCCCTTGACTAAATTTTGCTTGTGCCGATACCGATTTTTGCTCTGGTGATATTTTCTCGATTTCAGAAAGATTGGTTGGGTTATTTTTTCCTTGAAAACGATTGTATAACCACCAACTACCTACCCCAAAAAATATTAGGGTAATCAGCAGGGCTAAAAGGAGGGGAACTGTATCATTTTTCTGGCTCATGGGCTGATCAGCTAAGATTAAATTAATGGTTTAATCGAGATTTATAGTTAATAAAAGTAACATTCTTGGGCTTTTAATAGGCTAATTAAAGTCTGAATTGCACCACTACCAGATCTACCCTGATAGAATACCTCATTTTGGGTCTGATAGTCAAGACATTGTTTAAATGCGTCTTAGCTTATTAGCGATACTTTACCTTTTTGTTTGGGAATCTTCTAAATGTTTTACTAAAACATTTGAGGATAAAGGACCGTGTAAATGACTCCAGGGTAAAACCTGTTCTAAACGCCATTGCTGATGGACGTAATAATCTAGAGGGGGAATTTGTCCTTTTAGTTCCTTAAAAGCCCGTTTATAACTGCCTAAAGAATCACCGTAACCACGGGTTAATTCTAACAGGGAAGTTAAGCGGCGATCACCTCTAGATAAGAGGGCTTGAATTACTGACCAATTATAACTCTCTGGTCGAAATTCTATGCCCTGTTTACCTAATTGTTTCTCTAGATATTTTAATCTTTTTTCGGCCATTTTATTAACTCCAAACCACTGAAAAGGAGTATGGGATTTAGGCACAAAGGTGCTGCAACCGAAAGAGATTCGCAATCCAGAGGCGGCTTTTTTTAAGGCTATTAACATTTCCACAGTTGCCGCAATATCTTCGGTTTCTTCTCCCGGTATTCCCACCATACCATAGAGTTTTATCCCTTTTAAACCGCCCGCTTTAGCATTAATGGCAGCTTGGATAATTTCATCATTGGCTAACTTTTTGTTGATAATTTCTCGCAGGCGATCGGAACCACTTTCTACGGCAATAGTAATTGATTTGGTGTCTCTTTGGGATAAAATTCTGGCTAATTTTTCCGTGACTGTATTAGTTCTAACTGAGGCGATCGAGAGTCTAACTCCCTCAAATTGTGGTTGAAAAAGATAATCAAGTAAGGTTTCAAATTCAGGATGTTGACTGACGGAAGCCCCTAATAAACCAAGGCGATCGGTCACTTTTAAACCTTTTTCAATGGCGGGAATTAAAGATTCTAAACTAGCGGTACGAAAGGGTAAAGTTAGATAACTAGCTAAACAAAAACGGCACATTTCTGGACAACTTCGCACCACCTCTACCATATAAATATTCTCCCATGCCGCTTGTTTTGTTACCACCGTAGAAGCAGCAAGAGTGTTACTGCGATAGGTTTGTTTACTAACAAAGGCAGCCACATTATTATCTATGGGTAGAATTGCTGTAATTTCACCTTCAGGACTATCATAATTAACGGTATATAAACTAGGAACATATACCCCCGGAACCTGGGACAAATGACGGAGTTTTGTCGGGCGATCGGCGTTTCTAACCTCTTGATAGGCATTAATAAAATCAGCAATTAAATTTTCACCATCTCCCAATAAAATTACATCAAAAAAAGCGGCAAAAGGTTCGGGATTGGCGGTTAAAACTGGTCCCCCTCCAAAAATTATCGCTTGCCGATCTTGCCGTTGATGACTGTGACAAGGAATTTCTAAAGATTCTAACAGCGAGAGGATATTAACATAGTCTAATTCCCAAGAAAAGGAAAAGCCGACTAATTCGGGATAACGGGGTAAAGATTCTTGAAAATCCGTAAATAAACGACTAACTTGTATATCCGATCGCAGGGCTAAAGTTGCCCAAACAATTTGATAACCTAAACTGGTTATACCCAGGGAATACTGATTAGGGAAAGCAAAAATAGTTCTCAGGGCATCACTGTTAGGTATTGCGGGAGTAAAGAGTAGTTTTTCGTCTTGTAAGATGGTCATTTCAGTTATCAGTTATCAGTTATCAGTTATCAGTTATCAGGTATCAGAACGTAGGTTGGGTTGAAGCATGAAACCCAACGCCTGCTCATGTTACGAAGTGCGCTAACCCATCCTACAAATAATTGTGCCTCCCTACTTATAAGTTTAATTTAAATCCGGAGGTGAAGGAGGGGAAAATATCTCAATATACAGTTCTATGAACATATCTAAGGTTATGATCCTGGGGATTCGGTGGTCAGGAACAAATTCAAGTTATACTTCCTCCCTAGGGATAGCTATTGTATTTACAGGAGATTTTCTCTTATATCCTAGCAGCTTAACTAGGTGTCGATTTTATTCCTGAGCGCCGCTTTCAAGCAACTCTTTATCTCCTTCACCCCAGCCGGAACGAAATCTATGAATAACCCGGAAGAATACGTTATAATCATGGCGAAAATCCTAGATTTAACCATTCCCGATCGCTATTTAAATTCTGTGGTTGAAAACTGGCAACGCTTGCAAGAAATCGCCAGTTTAGTGACAGAATTTCCCTTAGAGGATGACGGGGAAAGCGCCCTCAGCTTTGAACCATGACTATTTCTGTGAGCAATTTAGCTCGATCGAGCCAAAATCGTCAAACTAGCGCCTTAGAAGTTATTAGCCAGACTTTGGCAGTGATAGAGGCAAAAAACCCCCATTTAAATTGCTTTACCGACATTTTACACCCCAGAGCGCTCGCTCAAGCCCAAAAAATTGATCTAGCGATCGCTAATGGGGAACCCGTCGGTGTCTTAGCAGGAGTCCCCTTCGCCGTCAAAAATCTCTTTGATATCGAGGGAATCATCGAAAATTTTGGGTCTGAAACCCCGTCGTTTCACGACGGCTTTACCGTTAAATACTAGCGCATTTACCAAATATATGCTAAAATGTGAGACATGGAAAAAGCCTACTCGTTCCGATTTTACCCAACACCAGAACAAGAGTCGCTATTGCGGCGCACTTTGGGCTGTGTAAGATTGGTTTACAATAAGGCACTCCATCTCAGAACACAAGCATGGTATGAAAGACAAGAAAGAGTAGGATATGCTGAAACTTCTTCAATGCTAACCGATTGGAAAAAGCAAGAAGAATTAGACTTTCTCAATGAAGTAAG